>NZ_JAESPJ010000024.1:0-2214 GCF_016806945.1 Capnocytophaga genosp. AHN8471 | reverse complement strand
ATCGTTGTTAACTGTGATATAAACGTTTTCTAAAGTGCCTATTTTTTTGTAACCTAATGTGTTATCAACTATTACAACACTTGGTGTAAGGAGTAATTTTTGACCGTCAAGAGCATCTAAATAGCGCAAAGAAGCTATTTCATACTCCATATTAGCTGCTACTATATAGGCTTTTAGGTCATTTTTAACTTTTGCAGTTGCTCCCTGAACAATTTGTTTAAACGAAGATTGTAGGTCTACTTCATATAGTAAGGCTTTTATTTCTGTTAATGCTTCTTTAGTAAAATGAATTCCTGATTTTGCAGTAGCTAAAAAAGAATTTAAACCTTTCTTTAATTCTACAGCTTTCTCTGGCACATTTATGAAAAAGTTTTTTATTTTTTGTAAATCTACAACAGCAATTGAGCTACCTACAGCTTTTACTAAAATCGCACCTCCAACCAAAGCATTGATCAGTCGTACACTTTCGACAAAATCTTTTCCTCCTTCAAGTTTTAAGAGGTCATTTTCGTATATTTCTACACCAATAGCTGAAGCTCCTAAAGTGATAGTAATAGCTTTAACAGCTGTAAAACTTTGTCCTCCAGTAGTAGCAGCTAATAAAATACCAGCGGTTTCTAAAGCTATTGTTAGTTGTTGTCCGCTTAGTTTTTTATGATGTTTTGCGGCAAAATTTTCAGCCCAAAACAGAGGAACAATTCGTACATCACCCTTTTTGATGTTAGCATATTCATAGGATTCATTGAAAAAGAGTATCACAAAATCAGAAAAAGGTTTTCCTGCTTTGTAATATATTACACTTTTATTGTTATTATCACTACATTCTTTTCTTTTTCTATTTTCTCCATAACTAAAGAAATATTGGTTTTTAGTATCTACATTTGGAATAATTGTTTGTAAATAATGACAATTTAATGGATATGAGCCACATTTATCAAAAACATTTATATAATCAAGAGCTATATGATTTACTGCAAAGTACTGAATAGAATTACTGTTGCAATCAATTCCTTGATTTATATTTCCATTTTTATTAATGCTATTTAAAATAACTTCTAGTTCTTGATATTGATCATAATAGTATTTTTTAGCCCATTTAGAGAAATAGTAATTGAAATATTCTTGATCTTCACTTTCTAATTTGTTGTATAAATGTTTTAATCCTCCTACATTACGAGAATTATCATTTAACAATGTAAGCAAATTAGTTTGAGTCTCAATAATGTTCTTTTCATCAAGTCCCATCAAAATAGAAGCTAATAATGCTCCGTGATGCTTGTCAAAACTATTACTATTGACAATATCAATAAATTTGCTCTTTACGTTTTCTTGATTTGATGAGGCTGCTAACCTACCTACAGCTTTATAAAGCTTTAAGCGAGTCGTTTCATCATCTACTTGGTCATATATATTTTGAAAATGAGATGATACAAAATGATTGAATAACTCATTATTTTGTTCTGTATTTTGATCATCTATAATTGAATTTAATAGTGTTACATAGAGTATTTCTTTATCTAAATCACTACCAAAAATTTTATTTATAAAGGAATTAGAGGTAGTAAGTTTTTGTTTTGAAAGTTTTTCAAGTAAAGAGAGTCTTGCTTTTACTCCTACTAAAGAAAAAGGGAGAGTTGGGTATTTTTGCAATTCTTCATAATTCTCTGTTTCTATATTTTTATTAAGAGCATTAAGCCATCTTTCTTTTCTTTCTTTATCATTAGCAAAGTTTAAAACGCTATTTTCAAAGATTGTTACATATTCATTGGAAACTACAATAATTATCCCATTGAAATCCTTATAGTTCAATACACGAGATGTTAAAATTTCTTGATCTTTAGCTGTTAAAGAAGCAAAAGAATAATAATATCTCACACTTTTTTGGTCGGGAGATTTTATTTTGCGAATACTATTACTAAAATTATCAAACTTTAAGTACTTATTAAAATACTTACCAACCCATAAGCTAAGATTAAGTTCATCACCATCTGTTGTTTTTATCTTACCAGAAGAATAGAAACCTGAATCCTCTAATTTTGAAAAACGCAATGTAACTTCTGGTAAAAAGTTAATCGTTTCATCAGATAATTCTTTTACCGCATAATCATAATTAGGCTTAAATGAATGAGCTTTTATATTTTCTATAAAACGAGACAATAAAAGAATATCACTTATTTGTTCCCCTTCACTTTGTCCTTGGAAAATACCTATTTT
>NZ_JAESPJ010000023.1:0-17209 GCF_016806945.1 Capnocytophaga genosp. AHN8471 | reverse complement strand
CTGCTGCAATTACCTGGGTTCAACTTCTCACAAATTTGATATACAATCGTATATGTACCTGCTGGAGTGTTGTTAGGCACGGTAATCTTACCTGTATGGGTGTCAAGCGTTGGCGTAGCGGTGCCGGGGGCTTTTGGCGTTGCAGGGGTGACTACACCTATAGTTACCGTGTGGGTTGTAGTGGTAGCGGTGCCAATATGGTCGTTATCAATTACTGACTTGGTGCTGGTACCTGTAGTTAAGGTAAAGGTATCTGGTGATGCGGTAATCGTTGGAGTTGCTACTACGATAGTAGCAGTAGCTGTATCACAAGCGGCAACTGCTGCAAGCGTAGTACAAATACGGTAGCCTATTTGATAAGTACCCGACTTAGTACCTGCTGGTACAGTAATAGTACCATTGCTATTGAGAGTAGGTGTAGCGCTGCCGGTTGCCCCTACTGCAGGGGTAGTAACCGTTAAGCTGACCGTACTTGTAGTAGCAGAGCGCGTGTTTGCCTTGTCGTTAGTGAGTACCGTTTGGGTAGTGGTGGTAGCTATAGCTCCGTGAGTTACTGTAATTGTTTCACTATTAGCCTCTACACTTACAATAGTAATTGTAGTAGTTTTAGTAGTGGTATTGCCAAAATTATCTTTAGCGGTATAGGTAACTGTTACAACAGTAGCCTCGCAAAGGTTGGCAGGTTTCACACTCTCATAGTTATGAGTAAGGGTCGCGATGGTAGCACAAGGTGCACTAACAGTAGCTGTAGCTGCTTGTTGCAACCAATTGCTGATAGCAGTGGTTACATTAGAATCCTTACAACTTACTACTAAGGTAGGTGATACAGTAAGCGCAGGTGCAGGTACCGCTTTCACCAATACCGTTACTGTTTGAGTAGCCTCGCAACCGTTGGTGCGTTTTACTACTAAGTTATAAGTAACGGTTAGCGCACTGCTAAGTGGAGCTCCCGTATAAGCAAAGGTAGGGGTAGGCGTATTGATGTTATTTAAGTAACCCAATGCATTTGCTGGACTTACCGCCTTCCACTCGTAGCCCGCATAAGCAGGTGCTTGTGTACTATATTGGAAGGTTACGCTATCGGTAGCACAAGTAGTAAGGCTATTCACCAATCCGTTAATCTCGGTAGGAGCCGTTACTTTAGTAGCTACATCACCGCAGAGGCATACATTATCTTCATTTTTGAGTACCAAGAGCAAGCGACATACTTTATTTTGGTCTGCTAAATAGTCAAAACTTCTTTCAGGTGAAGTAACTCCTTTGTTCAAAGTTTCGGTAGCGGTATAGGTAGTGAGCTTAGTGTCGCCGCTATCTACCTGACCGTTGTTATTAGCATCGTAATAAAGGCTTGCCACTACAGGACGCGCAGTAAGTGTAGCTGAAGCGGTAGCTGCATTGGTTACCTTATATTTAATAGTAAGTTTTTCTTTACCGCTTTGAGGTACAGTAGTAACTTTAATATCTTTAAATGAGAGTTCAGGGCGATCGTTTTTCACTTGTATTGTTCTTTCGAGCGAAGTACCTACCGTTAGTGCAGGACAAGTACTTGGAGGTGGTAAAAGACTACAAGTTACGCCTGTAACCGTATCGGTAGTGAATGCTTTTAGGATTTTAGGAGTACCACAATCTATAAGTGTATTAGTTTTTTGTACTATCTTAATACTCAACTCAAAGAACTGTCCGTTTGACATTCCAGCAGGAATATCTAATACTAATTCACTACCACTGGCTAAAGTGCGTTCTTCAGCTTGTTTTCTGACTGGATTAGACCAATGTGCTCCAGGCCCGTAAGGTGTTCTATTAAAGCTATTTAAATAAGAAGGTGCTAACTGATAGCCCTCAGGGATGGTAAATCTCAAACGGGCGTTACTACCCATTGCAAAAGTTGGGTCGCTACTGTTTACTGTTACCCTTGTTTTATAAACTACCCCCGAATCGCATTGGGTTCCATTACCACTTACATAGGTAAGAGGATCAAGGGTAATATTATATTTATTAACATTTACGCCAGCGATACCCGCAATGATAGCACGGCTTTTATCGCCAGAAGCAGGGTTGCTACAGAGGTCATTGCCTTCAATATCAATATCAAAAGAAGAACCAGCTGAGAAATCACAATCGGGCATTACCTTAAAGGTAAGTTTGAGCTGACGATTAGCAGCTATTGTTGGCTCTGATAGTGACCCTGGCAAGCTACCTCCTGGCAAGATGGCACTAATATCAAAGGTATGTTTACTACCTGTGATAGTATGTCCTATTTTTTTACCATTTACAGGGGTAGTAGTATTATATTTAACACCACTACCAAGCGGATATTCCACTTCTATATCGTGGAAAGTAATACCAGCTGCTTGTGTAACTACCAATTTAGCGTCATAAATATCCCCTTCATCGGCACTATTGATAATATAACTATAAGGTGTTTTAGCACACATAGAAATACTACCTACTTTGTTAGGATCGTGATAACCAGGGTTAGAAGGGTCGGCTGCTATTTCTTTTTTGCTTTTAGCTATCGAAATATTATAGGTGATAGATTTATCGCTACAAGTGCTTTTATAGCCACCAATAGGGTTTCCGTTACAATTCCAACCCGCGTATACTTTTAGCGCGTAGTTAGCATTGCAGTTGGTAATCTTGTAATTTACCTTAAAATAACGAGTGGCATTTTTAGCAATCGTACCAGGTGCACCTCCTTGGTTTAAGAAGAACATCTTTTCGCCCGAAATGCTAGTTTGGGCAGTATAGGTGCGCACGTGATCCCCTACGTTATCTATTTCGGTAAGCGAAAGTATCTCTACCCCTGTAACATCAGGAATAGACACCCAGCTATAAGGAGCATCAGATTGGGTAGAGTTTGCCAAGCTAAAACGCAGATCTTGTTCGCGCTTGTTCACTTTTACCGTTAGTGGGGTAAGAGTGGTAAGGGTTACATCAGGTTTATAGCGGTGGAATACAGCTGTTTGTCCTTCAGGCATTGCATAGGTTCTGACATCAGAGCCTCCTTGTGCTGCGTAATGATAGTAGAAATCTTCGTATTGTATTTCCGATTTCACCAGCATATTATTAGCTTTTGATTTTGTAAAGTTATCCCACACTTTAGTTTTGCAGGTAGCTTGTAAGGCTGTTTTGATGTAGCTATCGTAGAAGTTTTCTACTGATATTTCACCCGCAGGCAAGTGCCCTAGCTGTCCTTTAGCAGGGTTTATATAGGTATAGGTTTTATAGGTACCGTCATCTGACACCAAAGTAAGGACAAAAGGAATAGGTGATGATTCTGTACCATACTTTTGTCGGTATACATAGGTTGGATTAGCTACGTAATTCATTGAACTCGGTATCTTAAAGGTCAGTTTTTTTATCAAACGTGATGGACGGAACTCATCGAGGAAATAGTTACCTCCTGAATCAAACCGACGTCCTGCAAACACTTGGTTACTTGCTCCTATAGCTGCTGGGGTACAACCATCTACATAATAGGTGTTAGTATTGAGGTGGCTCCACAAGTTGGCGTAAAAGAAAGTAGCATATAGGTTTACCCCACAGTGTTTTTGGGCTATATGATAGCCTTGTGCGTTAAGAGCTGTATCGGTAGCTGGATTATCTAAGCGATAGAAGAAGTTTTCACCACCTGATTCTATGTCGTGAGAACTGGCTCTATCGGTATCGCTATTATTAGTAACCTGATAGGTAGCTACTACCGTAAAAGTACCGTTAGCAGGGATGCCTCCTGTAGGTAGTGCCGAAGTGAGATCCCAGCGGAAATTATCTCTATCGCCTACCGTTGTTTTAATGGCAGTAGTACCCGCTAAAGTAACCGAATGGGTACCCATTGTAAAGACAATTGATTTAGGTTTTAACCCTGGTCGTTTTGAAAAAGAAGCGTGATAATAAAGGTTGTTAGTCGGTACGTTTAGCTCTTTACCGGTAGAAATCACTTCTATATCGTCTAAATACAGTGCACGCTGGCGTTGTAGTTCTGACACTTGGTCGCGGGTTTGGCGTACTGCCATTGTATAATTTTTCCAACCGTAAGAGTTATCAGCACGTTCTATCTTAGTGCTAAGCATCGTAGGGCCATCTACCGTACAAGAAGTAGTACAAACGGTATTAATCACCGTACTATTACATACATAAGGTATTTCAGAATAGGTATTGGTAGCTCCATTTTTATCTAAATACGAAACACTATAATCTATACTAGCATTGGTACCCGAACAGTTAGTTAGTAGTATATCAAAAGTGATATAACCATAAGCTGTAGTAGTTGTAGTATAAGTAAGTTCTCCTCCTACTGACACATTACCTAAAGAGGTGGGTGCTTCGGTAGCTGTACCGTATTTAAATCCTTTGTGAAACTTCACATTTTTAAGTTCTATTCCAGAAGGTAGTTTTATTTTGTATTTATACAAACGAGGATTTTGAAGAGAAGCACCTCCTTTAAGGCGTTGGTTATGGGTGTAGCCCGAAACATTGAAGTTGGCTATAAGATAACCTTGTTTAGATACATTTTCTACCAATTGCTTAGGAAAATAGGAGCCGTCAGACACTCCATTTACAAAACGTTCAAAAGTCTGTTCGTGCAGATAGGCACCCCCATTATCTCCAGGGACGCCACAAACATTTTCACAGTACATTTCAGAACTTGGGTTGATAAGGAATTCTTTAAAACCTGAAGATAAACAAGTAATACCGTTATTCTTTACATAGTCAAAACGAAGAGTAAAGCCTGCACTCTTTTTTAATTCATCGCGATAGCCATCGCCATCTTCATCAGTAAAACCTATATTTTTGCTGCCATAAGTAGCGTGAGTAGCCAACAGTTCAGGCATATTGTCAAAACTGATAGTTACAGCTTGATTAGCAACCGGTTGACTAATAGCTGTCGCAGGAATGGGAATCTCTTTTTCCACTCCTCCATCAGTATATACTAAGCGGAAGTTAGTAGGTTTATGCGAACGAAAAACACCTATATGTCGTTCAAAAAGTTTAATTCTAATCTTAGAAGCGGTAGGGTTCAACCCTGTACCTATGTTATGATATCTAACCGTATAAGTACCTAATTTATTGCCTGAAAGCCCATCGCCCCAAGTAAAATAGGTGTTGTTAGAATTATTTCTATCTAAATCAATTAACGGCTTACCTGAATCGATATTGAGGGTTTTACTGGCTACTGGACTACTCTCAAAGAGGTTATTAGAGGCTACACCCCAATAGGCGTAGTACATTATTTGTCGCCCACTGGTACAACCTGTAACGGTATAGTTTTCGCGTATCTTCACACTTTGCCCTTTAGCCAAATGTATCGCAGGTGCTTTGTACAAGGGTTTGCCTGCATTAGGGAAACCAGTAGGTACCGTACCTACCTGAGTGAGTGCAGTATAAGTACCACTTCCTATTTTATAGGCTACCGAATTGCCTGTTACTCCTGAGGGATAAGCAATAGAAAAGTACACATCACGCACTATTCCATTCCCTGTATTTTGAATTTCATATTCTTTGTTGTGTGTTCCCGCCGCATTCCCTTGTGTTCCTTCAGGTTGTTGTACTGTAAGGGTAGGACGTGGTAAATTGTAACCTTGTGTATTTTTAGCGGGCGGATTAGTAGAGACACCACCAATGGTAAGCACAGCTTCATCAAACAAACCTGTAGCAAGTTCAGAATTAGTAAGCACAGCTTTAGTAGCCTTACGCTTTAAGCTTACTACTACAGTAGCTCCACCAGCAGCATTGATAGTAAATACTGGTTTATTGGCATTAGTAGAGCCCGCTTTGAGAGCTATAGTGCCCCCCGTAGCCGCCACAGAACCAGAGATATACTCAATACCAGCTGCAAGTCTTACCTCCAACTCACCTGTAGTTTTACCTGCAGGCATATTGAAAGTAATAGTGAGTGTACCTACCGAAAAATCAGCATTATTAGCAAAATGTACAGGGCTCTGAGGAATAATCCCACTGATAACCTGCCCTGTTACTACTATTGGAAGAATTAAAAGGGTAAACATTACCCACTTAAAAAAGATTTTTGACATCATTTGTCGATCCATTGGTTTTATTAATTTCTATTTAATAGAGATATTGATATGTTATTGAAAATATTGTTGTTGGATATAAAACATAATAAGCGGGCGCAAAAGTATAACTTTTTTGATAGAACACAAATCTTTTTGTGAATTTTTTTTCCAAATTAAATTTTTATATTCATTTTTAAATATTTAACATTTTTACAATCTATTTTTAAAGTCTAAAAACACCTGTTTTTTTAAAGTTTTTTGCTTCTGTTATTCGTCGTAATTCTTTTAAATATTAGTGACTGAGAATAAAAATATTACATTCATAACAAGTGTTAAAAGAGAGTAAAAACTTTTAGTGTTATAATTTGACTTCTAACAACTAACTCTTTCTAAATTTTGCTATTTCAAAAAAATGTTGTACTTTGCGCCCAATAAACTGCTATCATCTATGCAAACAAAAGAAAAATATCAATTGGAAGTGACTGTAAATGCCTCTCCTCAACTGATTTACCAGTATATTGCTACCCCCGCCGGACTCGCATCGTGGTATGCCGATGATGTGCGTGCTAACGAGGATACCTATACTTTTGTGTGGAATGGCATTGAAGAAACTGCCCAACTACTACGCCAAAAATTAGATGACCACATCCGCTTTCATTGGAAAGAAGATGAAGAGGCTGCTACTTATTTTGAAATTAGAATTAGAGTGAACGATCTCACTCAAGAGGTTTCTCTCGCCATTACCGATTTCGCTCCCGCCGATGAAATTGAAGAAGCTAAACAATTATGGTTAATGCAAATAGCCGACCTCAAAGCTAAAATAGGAGCTGTTTAAATATTAGCTTTCAAGTGTTAAGTATTAGCAACAAATAACAATGAAGATCAATTATAACGGTAATATTATCGGTGAGAATGACCCTATTCTCACCATCCACAACCGCGCTTTTCGCTATGGCGACGGCGTGTACGACATTTGTAAATACAGCTACCAAAAACTCATCTTTTGGGAAGAACACTACCTCCGACTAATGGCCGGAATGCGCATTTTGCGTATGAATATCCCAATGAGCTTTGCTATGGAATTCCTCGAAGAAGAAATTCTCAACCTCATCAAAGCCAATGGTATAGAAATTAAACCTGCAAAAGTGCGATTGAGCATCTTCCGCAAAGAGGGAACTTCTAATGAAATTGACTATCTCATCGAAACCAAAGTTATTGAAAACCCTTTCTACGTACTAAATGAAGAACCCTACGAGGTAGAACTCTTCAAAGATTTCTTCGTACAACCCGACTTGCTTGCTAATGTAAATCACCTCAACCGCAACGCAAATGTATTGGGGCGCATTTTTGCCGACGAAAATGACTATCATAATTGTATCTTGCTCAATAGCAACAAGAGTATTGCAGGAATGCTCGACGGCAATTTGTTTGTAGTAAATGGCAATACCCTCAAAACCCCTGCTCTCACCGATGGCGCTCTCAATGGTATCACCCGCAAGATGCTCATCAAAACCCTTGGTAAAACCAAAGATTACGAGGTGGTAGAGACTTCTATTTCGCCTTTTGAACTCCAAAAAGCCGATGAGCTTTTCTTTACCAATAGCATTGTGGGGATACAGCCTATTCGCCAATATAGAAAAAAAGCGTATCCTTGTGAGGTAGCAAAAAGTTTGATAGGAAAATTGAATACCAGTGCGAGGTTTGGGGTTAGTTAAGAGATAAGAGGTAAGAGGTAAGAGATAAGTTAATGAATTTAATTGTGAGTTGTATATGAAAAACATCGTCTTAATACTCTGTAGCATTCTAACACTCAGTGTATCAGCTCAAAAATCTATTACTGTTACGGGGGAATTTAAAGAAGATTTTATTACAAAAGAACCTTCTAAGCAATTGCGAAAAACACTTTTTGTATTGGAAAAAGGCGACATATACTTTCCTGAGGGAATGCTATTTGACCGAATGTATTTCTTAAAACTTTCTACTAAAGATGCTAAAAAATTAGGCGCAAAAGTTATTTTGATTTATCCTTTTTTTGATAGAGAAATCACCTTTATATACAACACTCCCATCACTTTAGAATTGCTTCCTATCCCTAATCTGCCTGATTGCTACTACAGCAAAAAGGCTTCTTGTGATCAAAAGTCTTCTACTTATCCTCAAAACTTATCTCTTTCAACAATGAATAAAATCAAACAAGTAGAAGTTTTTTCAGTAGAGAATTTTGAAAGAAACGACTATGATTTTCGCGATCTTCCTGAGTGGATTGAAGCTTTAGACAATGACAAGAAAGTACCTATCACTCGAACTCGAAGACTTTATCTCACCGATGACACTGAAAGGACTGAAGAAGAGCTTGATATGATTGCACTTTCAGATTTAGCTAAAATGAAAATGAAAAATGTAAAGTATTTTTTCGGAGATATAGTACCCTTAGCAGAAAACCCCACTAAAAAGGATTGGCAACAGTGGTGGAAGAAACTAATGTTGATAAAACTACCCTATGAACACCCTAAATCAGCTAAAAAATAAAAAGATACTCCTCGCTATTAGTGGCGGTATTGACAGCGTGGTACTCACGCATTTGCTACATTCTCACGGTACTGAATTATTGTTAGCCCACTGCAATTTCCAACTGCGGGAGGAGGAAAGCGACGGCGATGAGGCTTTTGTGCACGACTTTGCTAAAACGCTCGGTATCCCTCTGGAAGTAAAGCGTTTTGACACTCATCAGTACGCCATAGCACACCAACTCAACACCCAATTGGCTGCCCGCGAGTTGCGCTATGAGTGGTTTTATGAGCTTTTGGAAACACATCATTGTGATGCCCTTGCTACGGCACATCACGCCAACGATAATCTCGAAACTTTTTTGATAAACCTCTCTCGTGGCAGTGGCTTGGACGGACTGTTGGGCATCCCGCAGCAAATCGATAAAATTGTGCGTCCGCTACTGCAATGGTCACGCCAACAGATATACGATTATGCTGAAGCGCATCGACTACAATGGCGTGAGGACAGCAGTAATTCGAGCAATAAATACGTGCGGAATGTTATTCGGCACGAGATTATCCCACAAATGGCAGCGGTGCACCCTAATTATTTAGAGAATTTCAACCAGACGCAGGAATATTTACATCAATCAGCGCGATTTATTGATTTTTATATAGAAGAATGGAGAAAATCTTGTTTTAGCCCTCGACCCCAAGAAGGGGGACTATCCGTTCCTATTGCCATAGATACCGAAAAACTACAAACAGCCCCCGAAATAGATTTGGTACTTCACAAACTCTTCTATCCTTATGGTTTTGGCAATGTAAAAGACCTAAAAAATCTCCTCTTCAATGCCGAAGCGGGCAAACAACTCCTTTCGGCTACTCACTCTCTCGTGAAAGATAGTAAAGGAGCGTGGCTAAAAGAACTCACTGCTGAAAGTCTTCCCCCTACACTTACTTATGAGGAACTCTCTCCTCCATTCCACATCACCAAAGGCGACCCAAATATAGCCTTTATCGATGCCGATAAACTCACCGCACCCCTCACTCTCCGACAAAAACAAACAGGTGACTTTTTCTATCCCATAGGTTTAGGAGTAAAGAAGAAACTCAGCAAGTTTTTTATCGATGAAAAATACAGTCAGGTAGCACGTGAAAACCAATGGTTATTATGCAGCGGAGAAGATATTGTATGGGTTATAGGCAAGCGTTTGGACGATCGTTTTAAAATTACTGAAAACACTCAAAGAATTCTGAAAGTAGTTGTTAGCTAATTTTCAAATTATGTTGTAATTTCGTAGCTTTAGAAAGAAATAATAATCATTATGAAAAAAGTAGTTTTTTTAGCGTTGTGTATGTTCACTATAGCGTCTTGCCGAAAAGATAGTGACCCCGCTGTTCCTGAACATATTATCGGGCAAATTCGACCAGAACACCCGCGCCTATTCCTTACCAAAGAGGACATACCCGCAATCAAGAATCGAGCACAAACCTCTAACTTAGAGTATTTTAATCAGACTAAAAAGGATATGGATAAGTTCATAACAGAACCTTTTCACTTTGACAATCCTTTGGTAACAACTCCTTTTGACAACAGTGTGATAGTGAGTAAAATATCACAAGTAGCGATGCTCTACCTCATTACGGAAGACACAAAGTACTTGGATTACGTAAAGAAAACTTTACCTAAAATTGTAGATTATTATCATTTGCGCATTGAGCACAATTTGAATATCGACTGGTACGTGTTTTCACAAATCAGTGTGCTGTGTGCTTATGATTGGGTGTATAACAGCTTGACCCCTGCCGAACGCGAACAAATAGGTCGCCCGCTTTACAATATAATGACCAACATTGCTTGGCACGGCAAAGGGCTCCGACCCGTGCGCAATCGCGAGAATACAGGAGATATTGATACGGGATTTTACGGCACAGCAGGGCTACCCTACTATATAGGTATTGCTTTCCACAACGATGGTTTTGACGATGTACACTGTGAACAGATGTTTAAAAAAGGCTTGGCTTTGAATTGGGAAGTGGTGAATTATCGCCGCAAAATTGCCGATGCCAACGGTGGCCCTGGCGTGATTACGGCTTGTATGGGCTATGCTGTAGCTGCTAATCCTGTGTTTGATTTCAATTTCATCCGTTCTTATCACGCCGCTACAGGAGTAGATATAAAAGGCGAAATGAACTACGTGCTGAAGTATTTGGAATTTATCGACTGGAATCGCTTGCCTAAAAACAAAGAATTTGGACTTGCCGACAGTGCTCATTACGACGGATTGTTACCTGAAGAGGATATCAATTACCACCTCCGCGAAATAGCAACACTCTATGGTAATTCCCCTGATCTGCAACGTCTTTTGGCTGAAATAAACAAAAAACATCACTATGAACGTATGGCTTTTATGCCTTTTTTACAAGAAGTACCCAAAGGTAGCCCCAGTAGCGGACTTTCGGGCAAAGGCACCGTGTATTACAAGGGAATAGGTGAATTGATAATGCGCTCGGGAACAGGTGATAACGATACTTATGCCGTTCTAGTAACAGGTGCGCAGTCTAATTACCACAAACATTTCGACAACAATCACTTTACCATCTACCGCAATGGCTATCGCGCTTTAGATACAGGTACCCGTCCTGAACCCAGTTGGCATCTCTCGCATTACTACCCGCGTACAGTAGCCCATAACTGCATCACTATCAGGATGCCTAACGAACAATTTCCTCTTTATTGGGGCATTAAGGAAGGTGCTGCCAACGAAGCTAAAAATTTGCCCATTCCCAACGACGGCGGTCAATATAAAATGACTGGTTCAATACTGAAAGAAATGCGCACTACCAATGACTACGTGTATGTAGCATCGGATGCTACTGAAAGTTATAACTCTCAAAAAACCAACTTAGTAATGCGCGAATTTATCTACTTCTACCCCGATCTTTTTGTAATTTTTGATAGAGTGAACGCTACCAATAAAAACTATCCTAAAAAATTCTTGTTGCACACTATCAATGAGCCTGTGATGAAAGGAAGTAACGAATTTTCGGAAACCTCACGCGAGGGCAAGATGATTTGCCGCACCCTCTACCCCACCGATGCGGTGCTTACTAAGGTAGGCGGCACTGGCAAAGACTTCTGGTCCGATGGGCGCAACTGGCCACTACCCGTGCTCACCCCTCAAGATTACGGTTACAATATGCGCGCGGCACATATCCCTCCTGACCATCCTGAGCTGGGGCACTGGCGTGTGGAAGTAAGCCCAAAAACCGCTGCCAACGACGATTACTTTATGCACCTGCTCCAAGTGGGCGACCTCAGCCTCTCAAACTTGCCGAACGCCCAAGTGCTGAACCGCCCCACCGCCATAGAAGTACAATTCACCTACAACGGCAAACACTATACTTTAACTTTCGACAAAACAAAAACTTACGGCTGTAGCCTAACAACAACTAAAAAATAAAGAGCCTGTCCAAAAAGTTTTTCTTGAGGGGGCGTTTGCAAAACGCCCCTACATAACACACTCTAAAAGTGATTGATTATCAGGTTTATAGACTTTGTCAAAGTCCCAAAACTTTAACAAAGTCTATGATGCATTTTTAGACTTTTCGGACAGCCTCTTCTTTTAAAATAAAATATTGACCCCCTTGGGAAAAGGAAAAGAGTTTTATTATTTATAAGGCTCGTTATGATTAATATTACCTTGGCGAGGAGCCCACCCCTTATCTAACAGCATATGCCTTATATTTAAATTAACTTTGTTACTCCTCTTAGGATTATTTTCTTCGTATTGTAGCACTATTTCTATTCTCTTTCCTCTATTATTACATGGCAAGCTTTTTGCAATGGCTTCCATAGTAGCTTTGTTGAGTTGGTTGTTCATTATGTTGATTTCTTTGATATTAGGTTGCTCACGCCTATCTTCGTTAAGAATTAATTGAGTAAGAGAGTTATTACTGAGGTCTAATCTCTCTAAGGTACGCAAATGTGAGGCATCTACTGCTTTTATCTTGTTATTGCTTATATTCAAATCTAAAATAACCCCATAAAAGGTAATCACAGGGCTATCTGCTACGAAACTCCTTTCTTTTTCACTATCCCTATCATACTCAATTGCTTCCCCTTCGTCTTGTTGCCCATTGTTGTTAAGGTCTATCCAATTGGCAGAATCGCCTTTAAATTTAAATTTTTCCCCTTTAGAGAGTTGGGTGTAAAGGGTAAGGTAGTCTTTTTCTTCGGTATCGATATTGGGGTTGGTCGCCCAACCTAAGTCGATTGTTTTGATATAGGGGTAGAGCTTGCTGTTAAAAGCATAGTTTTTAGTTTACCCCCGTTCCCTCGTAGCCAGCGAATACTTGGAGCTGGGTATGTGAGGGACAATCTGCAAAAGCGACTATGGGGGACTATTATAGGGGTTAGAAGTCAGTGGTCAGGGTTGTGACACATTTTTTGGTTGCAACCACTAACGACTAAGCTTCTTTTTTAATCTATCTTAAAAACATTCTACTTTATTTATTCTTCTACCTCAGAAAAACGCTGTAATTTTGCCCCGTAGAAATAAAATATTTTCTTTTATGAAAAAATACACTTTACTATGCCTCTTCGCAATAGGGCTAACAGCCTCATTACGAGCGCAATCACTCTCATTTGATGAAGCTCTTAGCCAGATGCATTCAGGCAACCAAAAACTCAAAGGCATCGAAAAACAAACCGAAGCAGCCGATTATAACCGTAAGTCATTCCGTGGGCTCTATCTGCCCCAACTGAGTGTCAATGCGAGCTATATGCACCTCGCCGACCCGCTCTATCTAAATTTCAACGACTATAAAGCACCCATACAAAACGGTTTACAAGGATTCGCAACCCAAGTCCCTGCCCCTATGCGTCCGCTATTTGCCCCACTACTCGGCAGGGTACAACCCCTCTTTGCCCAAGATTGGCGTTATAAGTTCCAAGAGCAGGACATTTGGAAAGTGAGTGCCGATGCCAAATGGGTGCTTTTTGCTGGTGGAAAGGTGCGTGTAGGCAACCGTGTGAGTGCGCTCAACACCGAAATAGCCACCATAGAGAGCAAAAAAACCGAAAATGCCCTCATCAGTGAGTTGGCTGAGCGTTATTTTCAAGTACAGTTAGCCCAAAAAGCGTTGGAAGTGAGAAAACAGTCGTTTGAAACAGCGCAACATCACTATGAAAATGCCCAAAAGCTCGAAAAGAACGGAATGATAGCTTCCGTAGAAACAATGCAAGCCAAAAAAGCTGTTACCGATGCCCAGCGTGAGGTGATGGCTGCTGAAAAGGATATACAATTAGCGCAAACGGCTCTATATGGCGTAATGGGCACTACCGAGCAACCGCTCACAGCCCTCACCACCGAACTCTTTGAGGTGGCACCCCTCCAATCGCTCGAGTACTACCAACAGCAAGCCAAAGAGCACTACCCTATGATTGTGCAAGCCAAACTGAAAGCTCAAATGGCTACTCAAAGCGTAAAAGCGCAACAAGCCGCTTATTTGCCCGATGTAGCCGTAGTAGGCAAAAAGTACTTGTGGAGCGAAAATCTACCCTTAACCGAACCCGATAACTGGGTAGTGGGGGTGGGATTGCAGTGGAATCTCTTCAACGGTTTGCAGGACAAAAACAAAATAGCCCAAGCCAAAGCAATGCGTGAGAGTGTGGAGCTCATCACTGCACAAGCCGAAAAAGACGTACAAACCTTAGTGAAAAAACAGTACACCGAGATTGAAAAGCAACGCGAACAATACCTCAGCTTAGAAGAGAGTTTGCGTTTTGCCGAAGAGCTAGTGCGTGCCCGCGACAAGGCTTTTGCCGAAGGTCTCTCCACCTCCACCGATGTAGCCGATGCCAACCTTTATTTGGCTTCTATTAAAATCAAACGCTACCAAGCCCTTTTTGAAATGGACAAAACTCTCGCTCAGCTCCTCTAAACCTGCGGAATGAGCGATAAATTCAGCGAACAAGCAACAAGGTAGAGCGACACAAATGCTCTTAACATACGTTGGCGCGAGCTTGTAGCTCGTGCCTCTCATAAACTCTTAACTAAATAAACAATGAAAAAGAAAAACATCACCGGTCTTATTGTAACAATCACTGTATTTGCAGTAGTTCTTATTCTTTCTATCTACTTTTTTAGTAACCGCGAACCTGTATATTTGCAAGGACAAGTAGAAGCCAAACAAATCAACGTTGCCCCAAAAGTACCTGGTAGGGTGAAAGCTATCTACAAGCAGGAAGGCGACCAAGTGCACAAAGGCGACCTCCTTTTGGAACTCGAAAGCACTGAACTCGATGCCAAACTCTCTCAAGCCGAAGCGGCACGTTTGGCAGCACAAGCTCAATCCGATAAAGCACAACGCGGTGCTCGTAGCGAACAGATTCAAGGGGCTTACAATGTATGGCAACAAGCCGAAGCAGCTGCCCAGCTCGCTGAGAAAACCTATCAGCGTGTGAGCAACCTCTATAACGAAAAGGTATTGCCTGCTCAAAAGAAAGATGAGGCTTATACCCAAATGGTTGCCTTACAAAAACAAGCCGAAGCAGCCAAATCACAATACGAAATGGCGAAAAACGGAGCTCGTGTAGAGGATAAAACCGCTGCCCGAGCCCTTGTAGCCCAAGCGCAAGGGGTCATTACTGAGGTAAATGCCTATAAAGATGGTGCTAAAGTGTTTGCCCCTGCCGATGCCGAGATACAAACCATTATCCCCAACGAAGGCGAAATCGTGAATGCGGGTTACCCTGTGATGAACCTCATCGATACCCAAGACGAGTGGGTGGTGTTCAACATACGCGAAGATAAAATGGCAGACTTCAAGATAGGCACTAAATTCAAAGGCATCGTACCCGCCCTTGGCAATCAGGAGATAGAGTTGGAAGTAAAACACATCGCCGTACAAGCCGATTTCGCCACTTGGACAGCTACCAAGAGCAAAGGCGACTTCGACAAGAAAACTTTCGCTATCAAAGCCTACCCTACCCAAAAAGTAAAGGATTTAAGACCCGGAATGTCAGTATTAGTAAGTGAAAAATGAGAATAACTGAAGGATTATCAACTAAAGATAAGCAAGCTATTATACATTGGACAAATAGCAAAGGCGCTGATTTCTTGCAACAATGGGCAGGAGATGCTTTGCCCTATCCTCTTACAATGGAAGCGCTCAATGCTTTGTCTCATTGTTTTCGTATTGAGGTAGAGGGTAGTTTTATAGGGATGATTCAGCAAATAAGAGTAGAAGGGAGCAACGTACATATTGGTAGATTTCTTATCAATCCTTCGCTTACAGGAAAAGGATTAGGCACCTCAGCAATGCAGTTATTTATCGCAATGCTTTTTGAGAATAAAAGAGTTCATTCCATTAGCCTAAATGTATTTGACGACAACCCCATAGCTAAAGGTCTTTATACAAAACTTGGCTTTGAAGTAGTGGCTACTATTGAAGGAGAAAGGAAAAAATACAAGATGATGAAAAGTAATCCGGCAATTAACTAATTAGCTTATTGCTAAATTAGCTAATTATCACTATCTTTGTCCTATAAAAACCTCATTTTACAATGATTGAATCCAAAAACATAGAATACAAGCGACAAGTTACCCCCGATTTGGAAAAGGAAGTCGTTGCTTTTCTCAATACAAATGAAGGTGGTTTTATCTATATCGGCATTGATAAAACAGGGAAAACCATTGGTGTTCCTAACCCCGATGCTGTACAATTAGAACTCAAAGACCGCTTTAAAAATAATATTCTCCCCTCGTGTATGGGGTTGTTTGACATTCTTTTAGAAAAACGCGACGATAAGAATATTGTTAAAATCATTGTAGCAGGAGGATATGAAAAACCTTATTACATCAAGAAATACGGGCTTTCAGAAAAAGGGGCTTTTATTCGTATTGGCAGTGCTTCAGAACCTATGCCTTCCCGACAAATAGAAGAGTTGTTTACCAAGCGTACGCGTTATTCAATAGGTAAGATAAAGTCTCCAAAGAAAGATTTACGCTTCCAGCAGTTGCAAATCTATTACCAATCGATGGGTAAAACCCTCAACGAGCAATTTGCAAGAAATTTAGAACTTTTGAATGAAGATGGCGATTACAACTATGTAGCTTACTTAATGAACGATATCAATAATATATCGGTGAGAGTAGCACGCTATGCAGGTACTAACCAAGTTGATTTGATACAGAATGAAGAGTACGGACACGAATCTCTTATCAAAGCAACTCAGCAGGTATTAGACAAACTCAATCTTGAGAACCGCACTTTCACCAAGATAACCTACAAACAGCGTATAGAACGTCGCCTTTGGAATCCTGTTGCCCTTCGTGAGGCTGTGATTAATGCCTTTGTACACAACGATTATACCTATGAAGTAGCCCCTAAGTTCGAGATTTTTAAAGACCGATTGGTCATTACCTCTTGTGGCGGACTTCCCTATGGTATTTCACAAGAAGAATTCTTCTCAGGCACTTCTATACCTCGCAACAAAGAGTTGATGCGCATCTTCCGCGATGTAGAGTTAGTAGAACATTTAGGTTCTGGTATTCCTCGTATTTTGCAGAGTTATCCTAAAGAATCTTTTAAGTTTATGGAAAACACCTTGCGAGTAATCTTTCCTATAGATGAAGATTTACAAGCACTTATGGAAGAAGAAGCGCAAGATACCATGCAAGTACCCCCCAAGTACCC
>NZ_JAESPJ010000004.1:0-175493 GCF_016806945.1 Capnocytophaga genosp. AHN8471 | reverse complement strand
TTCCTTTATCGAAAAATATTTTATATATTTCAGTAAAACTCTTAGTAGTTTCAGGATATATTTTTTTAAATATAGGAACCAATTTATCAATGTCAGCTCCATACGGAGGATTCCCAATAACAATATCAAATCCAGGGTTGTCTAAATTATTTGCCCTAAATACCTAACTTTTTTTTATCTATAAAAATTGACTATATTATTTAATTTATGCAATTATTCCCTACAAAATTTGTATATTAAAAGACTAATATTAAATTAATTTATACAATGATTTATGGATATATTCGGGTGAGTTCCGATAAACAAACTGTAGAGAATCAACGTTTTGAAATTAGTAATTTCTGTGAGAAAAACAACCTAAGTATTGATGTTTGGGTAGAAGAAACCATTTCGGGTATGACAAGAGTGGAGAATAGAAAATTGGGTAAGCTCCTTAAAAAAATGAAGAAAAGTGATGTGCTTATTTGCTCGGAGTTATCGCGGTTGGGGCGTAACCTCTTGATGATTATGGGGGTGCTCAATGAGTGTATGAACCGCGATATTCAGGTGTGGACAATTAAAGATAATTATCGCTTGGGGAGTGATATCAATAGTAAGGTGTTGGCATTTGCTTTTGGGCTTTCTGCTGAGATTGAACGTAACCTTATCAGTCAGCGTACAAAAGAGGCATTGGCACGCAAGAAAGCAGAGGGAGTAGTTCTCGGTCGCCCTAAAGGTAGTAAGTCCGCTAAAACAAAACTCACAGGGCAAGAAAAGAAAATTAAGGAGCTTTTAGAGAAAAAAGTATCGTATTCGGCCATTGGGCGTATATTAGGAGTACACCGTCTTACAGTGAGTGCTTTTGTAAAAGAACGATTGTAAGTCCTAGTGTCTGATTATATTAGGTCATTTTGACTTTTTTATAATATATTTGCAGCACTCATCTAAAATATTTACAAAGATATGAAACATATTTTAATTGCTTTTTTTGCAGTATTATTCGCTCAACTTAGCGAGGCTCAAACTCAAAAGTATTCAACTTTTTATCTGCAACGAGCTAGTTTATTTAACGTCAGTTCGATATAACAGAACATTGATTTACAGCTTTGTAACATAATATATTCACAAAATAATTCACCGTCAGGTGAAAATTCGTGAGATAATGTAAAGTAAAAAGTTTTTTGCAGTCCTTATTTCGTGCAAATTCGTGTTCACATACCCAGCCGTGAGCCCTCGCTGGCTTTGTGGGAGATTTAAAACTATACTTCTCCCACCACTCCCACCACTCCCACCACTCCCATCCCTGCCCGTGCGGCTCGCACCTGCCCGTGCAACTTGTATTAAATCACAAGTTATCTCCTTTACAGATTGTCTCCCTTCAATGAAATTGGCGGGTAACACTTTTTTTATTAAAAATTTTTGTGGTTTAGAAAAATGTCGTATATTTGTAAAATATATCTAATGACAGAAAAACTCAACACTAAAACAGGAGAATATTTAATATGAAAATGACAAAAAATGATTTACACAATGCCCTGAAACACTACTTTGGGTTTGAAGCGTTCAAAGGGCATCAAGAAGAAATTATTACCAGTGTGATCAACAAAGAAAATACCTTTGTAATTATGCCTACAGGTGGTGGTAAATCATTGTGCTACCAATTGCCTGCCTTAGTTCTGGAGGGAACTGCTATTGTGATTTCCCCCCTTATCGCCTTGATGAAAAACCAAGTAGACGCGATGCGTGGTATTTCATCTACCGATAGTATTGCCCACGTACTAAACTCTTCTCTTACCAAAAACGAAATCCGCGAAGTAATGGAGGATATCAGTGCCGGCAAAACCAAATTGCTATATGTCGCCCCCGAGTCCCTCATCAAAGAGGAATATGCTAACTTTCTCAAAACCGTCCCTATCTCCTTTGTCGCTGTAGACGAGGCGCATTGCATCTCTGAATGGGGACACGATTTCCGCCCTGAGTACCGCAATATCAAAACCATTATCGAGCGTCTGGGCAGCAATATCCCTATCGTCGCGCTTACAGCTACAGCTACCCCTAAAGTGCAAGAGGATATCCTCAAAAACTTGGGAATGCTCGAAGCCAATGTATTTAAATCATCATTCAACCGCCCTAATCTCTATTATGAAGTACGCCCTAAAACCAAAAATGTAGATGCCGATATCATCCGTTTTGTAAAACAGAACAGCAAAAAATCAGGAATTATATACTGTCTCAGCCGTAAAAAGGTAGAAGACCTTGCACAAACCTTACAAGTAAACGGCATTTCTGCAGTACCTTACCACGCGGGATTAGATGCCAAAACACGCGCCAAACACCAAGATATGTTCTTGATGGAAGAGGTAGATGTGGTGGTAGCAACCATCGCCTTTGGTATGGGTATTGATAAACCCGATGTACGTTTTGTAATCCACCACGATATCCCCAAAAGTATTGAAAGTTACTATCAAGAAACAGGACGTGCTGGTCGTGATGGCGGTGAAGGGCATTGCTTGGCTTTCTATTCTTATAAAGATGTAGAAAAACTCGAAAAATTTATGATAGGCAAGCCTATAGCCGAGCAGGAAATAGGACAAGCGCTCTTGCAGGACATCGTAGCTTACGCCGAAACCTCTAGTTCACGTCGTAAATTTATCTTGCATTACTTTGGCGAAGAGTTTGACGAGGTAAATGGTGAAGGTGCCAATATGGACGACAATGTGCGTTTTCCTAAAGAGAAGAAGGAAGCTAAAGATGATGTAGTAAAATTGCTCAACGTGATTATTGCTACCAAACAAAAGTTCAAAGCTAAAGAAATTGTAAATACACTTATCGGTAAAGTGAGTGCTCTTATCAAAGCGCATCGTATTGATGAACAAGAGTTCTTTGGCATTGGTAAAGATAAAGACGATGCTTATTGGATGGCTCTCCTTCGTCAGGTAATGGTAAACGGACTCATACGCAAGGATATAGAAACTTACGGAGTAATGTTTATCACCGATAAAGGAAAGGAATTCTTAAAAGAAGTGCCTTCATTTATGATGACTGAAGACCATAGTTATGAAGAAGAACCGGAAGATATCAATAGTGCTAATGCTGTAGCTGCAGACCCTGTACTTCTTGATATGTTAAAAGATTTGCGCAAAAAGGTAGCCAAACAGAAAGGGGTGCCTCCGTTTGTGGTATTCCAAGACCCTTCACTCGAAGATATGGCACTCAAATACCCTATTACCATTCAAGAACTTACCAATGTACACGGGATTGGAGAAGGCAAAGCTAAAAAATACGGTAGTGAGTTTGTAAAACTCATCGAGCGTTATGTAGAGGAAAATGATATTGTACGCGCTGAAGATTTAATTGTAAAAACTACAGGGTCTAACTCGGCTCTAAAATTGTTTATCATTCAGAATATAGACCGCAAATTGCCATTGCCCGACATTGCCCAAGCCAAAGGGTTGGAGATGGACGAATTTCTCAAAGAAATGGAACAAATCGTATACAGCGGTACCAAGCTAAATATTGATTATTGGGTAAACGAAATCTTTGATGAAGAACAACAAGAAGAGCTTCACGAATACTTTATGGAAGCTGAAAGTGACAAAATATCTTTAGCTTCTAAAGAATTTGCCGGTGAATACGAAGATGATGAACTAAGAATCTACCGATTGAAATTTATCAGTGAAGTAGCAAATTAACAGAAGTACACATAAAATAAAAAAAGAGAATTAGGCAAAAATGCTTAATTCTCTTTTTTATCGTTACACTTTGCCAAAGTTTAAAATTGTCTGTGCGAATCGCACCTTTGGCAAAACCCATTAATTTGATTATCAATAATTTTTGTAGTATGTTATGGGGCGTTTTGCAAACGCCCACATAAATAAAACTTTTTGGACACCCTCTTTTTTATATCTTATAAAAACAATAAATGTAGTGGTTTACAAGGCAATCCAAACCATTCTGAAACAGTACTATGGGTAAGGATTCCGTGGTAAGAATAAAGTCCGTTTCTAAAACCTTTATCTATTTGTAAGAGGTTTTCTACTCCTCCCTCCTCTCCTATTTTCAGCAGGTAAGGCAATAAAATATTACTCAACGACGTTGAAGCTGTACGGGCATAACGTGAAGAAAGATTAGGTACCCCGCAATGTACAACTTCGTATTTAGTGAAGGTGAGTTGTTCTAAAGTTGTAAGTCCGCTTGTTTCCACACAACCTCCATTGCCTATACTTGTATCTACAATCACAGCGCCTCGTGACATCTGTTGTACCATATCTTCTGTAACAACTATAGGTGAGCGATGAGTTCCCGTCATAGCTCCTATAAGTACGTTACAACGCTTCAAGGATTCACAAAGTAATTGAGGTTGTAAGGTTGCGGTATATACTGAGGGAGGTAAATGTGTGCGTAGTTTCCTTAAATCGGTGAGGGAGGAAGCAAATATCTTTACATTAGCACCTAATCCTAAGGCAGCTTTAGCAGCAGCTTCTGTGATATTATTAGCTCCCAAAAGTACCACCTCTATAGGAGGTACTCCTGTAATATTTCCAAATAGAAGTCGATTTTCTTCTGTGATGAGTTCTGAAGCAGTAAGCACAGCAGCTATACCCGTAAGCTCATCCACCGATTGTTGTATAGGATAGTTTTCAGCCTCATCTTTGATATATTCAAAAGCTAAAGCAGTAATCTGCTTTTGTGTAAGCATCTCAAAATAGGATATATCTTGTGTATTGAGTTGTAAAGTTGAAAACAATACTGTTTGAGGATTGAAGTAAGCGAGTTCTTCAGTAGTAGGAGGCTCAACCTTCAGTACCATTGGACAAGCAAAAACTGCTTCGGTATCATACACAATTTCGGCACCTGCCTCGCTGTAATCAGCATCAGGAAAGTGAGCTTCTTCACCTGCCCCAGCCTCTACGAGAATTTGGTGACCATTAGTTACTAATACCGCCACTTCATCAGGCGTTAAGCAAATTCGTTTCTCTTGAAAAGTGCGTTCTTTAGGAAGTCCTATTTTCAACGATTGTTGCTCATTGCTCACCGCTAAGCGTTCTTCTTGTGGTAATAGTTGAGATATGGTTTGCATTAGTCTGAGAATTTAGTTTCTAAATCACTCACATATTTCTTGAAAGCGCGATCGGTTTCTATTAAGTTTTCCACTGTTTTGCAAGCGTGTAGCACTGTGGCGTGATCACGTTGCCCTATCTGGCTTCCAATGGTAGAAAGTGAGTTTTTAGTGTATTTCTTCGAGAAAAACATTGCCAATTGTCGAGCTTGTACTACATTGCGTTTACGGGTCTTGGAATGTAGTGATTCGATATCTAAATTGAAGTAATCGGCTATAATTTGCTGAATGTGGTCAATAGTCAAATCGTTTTTATTATTTTTCACCGATTTATCGATAATGCTTTGTGCGAGTTCTATAGAATATTCTTTGCGATTAAACGCTGCTTGTGCAATCAATGAGTTGCTCACCCCTTCTAATTCACGTACATTCGTACGTATATTTTCAGCCAAATAAGCAATTATATCTTCTCCTATTTCGGCTCCATCATTATAGAATTTATTTTCTAAAATCTTGTAACGTGTTTCGTAATCAGGAGTTTGTAATTCAGCCGAAAGCCCCCATTTAAAACGAGAAAGAAGACGTTGTTCTATATCAAATAAATCTACAGGAGCTTTATCCGAAGTGAGGATTACCTGCTTGCCGTTTTGGTGTAGGTGATTGAAGATATGAAAGAAAGCATCTTGAGTTTTCACCTTCCCCGAAAGGAATTGAATATCATCTACGATAAGTACATCGATGAGCTGATAGAAGTGAATAAAGTCGTTAAGAGTATTTTTATCCTTGTCTTTAGCTGTAGAAGCACTGATAAACTGTTGAGTAAACTTTTCAGCAGAAACATAAAGCACTTTTTTCTTGGGGTATTTTTCTTTAATATCCACCCCTATAGCGTGAGCTAAGTGAGTTTTTCCTAAGCCTACCCCTCCAAAAATAAATAGTGGATTAAAAGCCGTTCCACCAGGTTTATTGGCTACTGCCATACCTGCAGAACGTGCCAAACGATTAGAAGCACCTTCTACAAAATTATCAAAGTTTTGATGTAAATTGAGTTGAGGATCAACAGTTATCTCACGAATTCCAGGTATTACAAAAGGATTTTTAAGCCCAGGGTCTTTGGTCTCAGTAGCTAAAGTCAAAGTCTGTTTTGCTAATTCTGGACGATTTGTACTTGGAAGTTGTTCTTTAGTAAGTGGATTATCAACAATATACACAAGGCGGGAGTTTACTCCCAAAGTAAATGTCATTGCCGATTTGAGAAGAGAAATAAAATTTTCTTCTAACCATTCATAAAAGAATCTACTTGGAACTTTGATTTTCAAAGCATTTCCTTCTAATTCAACAGGGACAATAGGAACAAACCAAGTATTAAATTGTTGCTCAGTGATGTTGTCTTTTATAAATTCAAGACACTTACTCCAAACTTTTTCAGCTGCTTCTTTCATTTTTTAGGGTGCTACTTTTTAGCTAAAAATTTGATTATTAGATTTTTTTACTAATTTTGCCGGTGATAAAACTGTTCTTTTTTCAGTCAGCAAAATTGTGAATAATTTTTGAATAAAAAAAATATTTAACATTTGTTTTTCTGAATTTATTTTATAAGGGAACGATGTTAATCTTTTGTTAATGTTTATATCTATCTAATTATGAAAGAATTATACTTCGATTATGTACTGCGTACTCGCTATGCAGAAACCGACCAAATGGGGGTAGTGTATTATGGAAATTATCCTCAATACCTCGAATTGGGAAGAGTGGAATGGTTGCGCTCTATTGGTTTTACCTATAAAGCAATGGAAGAAGAAGGAGTTATGATGCCTGTGGTTTCTTTGCAAATTCAATATAAAAAACCAGCCCTATATGATGAGTTGATTACCATTCGCACCAAACTAAAAGAATTGCCTTCTACAAAAATTGAGTTTGATTATGAAATTCTTAATGAAAGAGGAGAGTTACTTTCCACAGCTAACACCATATTAGTATTTGTAGATGCAAAAACTTTTAGACCAGTGCGCTGTCCTGAAAAGGTATTAAAATTAATTGAAGAGAAGATGAGTAATTAGTCACTAATAATGAATCGTTAGTCGTTAGTATCTCACTACTAACGACTAACGACTAAAAAGCTAAAGACTATCTGTAGTTTTTAATGAGATTTTTCACTAAAAGAATTACATTAGGCATAGCTATATTTGCTGCGTTAAGTACTTCTTCGTGTGATACATCTGGTGAGATTTCTGGACCTCCTAAATCGGTGATTACTGAAAGGGCACACACCTCCATATTTTGATGACGTGCTACAATCACTTCAGGCACAGTACTCATCCCTACTGCATCACCTCCTAAAATACGCACCATACCATATTCGGCTGGCGTTTCAAACGAAGGTCCTTGCAACCCTACATACACGCCTTTTTGAAGTTTGATATTGTGCTCTTTAGCTATTTTTTCTAATTCAGCTATCATAGCGTGATTATAAGGTTTGCTCATATCGGGAAAACGCGCCCCAAACTGGTCTAAGTTCTTACCACGCAAAGGGTGTTCTGGAAACATATTGATATGATCGCGAATCACCATTACATCTCCTATAGAAAAATTAGGATTCACACCTCCTGAAGCATTAGAAACGATGAGACGCTTGATACCTAATTGTGCAAACACACGTATCGGAAAAGTTACCTCTTGCATTGTATAGCCTTCGTAATAGTGCACACGCCCTGCCATCATCAACACATAACGGTTCTCTATTTTGCCATAGATAAGTTTGCCTTTGTGTCCAGCTACAGTCGATTTAGGAAAGTTGGGAATATTGTTATATTTAATTTCCGAAATCACTTCCACTTCATCTTCTAATTTGTGAAGTCCAGACCCTAAAATAATAGCAAACTCTGGAGTGTGTTCTGTAATGTACGACTGTATGATGCGAGCCGTCTCGTTAATTTTGTCGTAAATTTGTTGCATATTTCTTTATTTTTTTGTCGATTTTGTAGATTGTCTGCCTTTGGAGGAATGGGAACTATTGATAAATTTACTAATTATTGAAAATTAGTAACACCAAATTTAGCAGCTTCTGCTCTTGCTTTAGGCACTAAGGCGGTAAGATTTTTAATCCGTGAAGCATCAGAAGGGTGCGTACTAAGTAACGAACTGGTTGATTTACCTCCTTTTAATGCTGCCATACGTTTCCATAACTCAGGAGCTTCAGAAGGATCATAGCCTGCAATTGCCATAATTTGAATACCTATAGCATCAGCCTCTGTTTCATTGGAACGGCTGAAAGGCAACATCACTCCTAAATTAGAACCTAAGCCATAAGCCAGCATAAACTGGTCGGTATAAGCGGCATATTTGCTACTTTGTAAAGCTATAGAACCTGCTATAGCTCCTATCTGCTGCAAGGTAGAGGCACTCATACGTTGTGCACCGTGATCAGCTAAAGCATGTGCTACCTCGTGCCCCATAACCACGGCTAAACCTGCTTCAGTTTTTGTTACAGGTAAAATCCCTGTATAAACTACAATCTTGCCCCCTGGCATACACCAAGCGTTTACTTCAGGACTATCTACTAAGTTGTACTCCCAGCGATAATCATCTAAATAACCTTGATAACCATTGGTATCGAGCCATAATTTGGCTGCTTTGGCTATACGTTCCCCCACTCGCTTTACCATAGCAGCATCATTAGTGCCTTTCAACACCTTATTTGAATTTAAAAAGGTGGAATATTGACTAAATGCCATTGGAAAAACTTTGCTATTAGGCATAAAGTTAAGGGTACTCTTCCCTGTAAAAGGATTTGTTTTACAAGAAGAGATCATCAAAAGTAATGTAATTAAAATTAATTTCTTCATAAAATTTTATTTGAGGGCAAAGATAATAATAATTTAATAATTGACAATCACCGATTAACATTATTTAACAATATTGTAAATTATTCTATTCCCTATCCCTATCTCCCAATCCCTAATTTTTGTCCATTGTTACTTGCTAATTGTTAATTAATTTGTACCTTTGCACGCAAATTAAATAGAAATGGCAAATACCAAATATATATTTGTAACTGGAGGGGTAACCTCTTCTTTAGGAAAAGGCATCATTGCAGCTTCACTTGCTAAACTCTTGCAAGCTCGTGGCTATAGGGTAACCATACAAAAGTTCGACCCTTATATCAATGTCGACCCTGGTACTCTTAACCCTTATGAACACGGCGAGTGCTTTGTGACTGAAGACGGAGCTGAAACTGACCTCGACTTAGGTCATTACGAACGTTTCCTAAATGTATACACTTCTCAAGCAAACAATGTAACTACTGGACGCGTTTACCAAAGTGTAATTGAAAAAGAACGCCGCGGTGAATTCTTAGGCAAAACAGTACAAGTAATCCCACATATTACCAACGAAATTAAAGAACGTATTCAGATACTTGGCAAAACAGGTGAGTATGATATTGTGATTACAGAAATTGGAGGCACAGTGGGTGATATAGAATCTTTGCCTTATATAGAGTCTGTACGTCAACTTTTATGGGATTTAGGAGAACATAATGGTATCGTGATACATCTCACTTTAGTACCTTATCTCGCAGCTGCAGGTGAACTCAAAACCAAACCTACGCAACACAGTGTAAAAACCTTGATGGAAAGCGGTATCCAAGCCGATATATTAGTTTGTCGTACTGAGCACGAACTCTCCGATGACCTTCGTTATAAGTTAGCGCTCTTCTGTAATGTAAAACGTGAGGCTGTAATCCAATCTATTGATGTACCTACAATCTATGATGTACCAAATGTAATGCTCTTAGAAGGCTTGGATAAAGTAGCTCTCAAGAAGTTAGACCTCCCTTGTAAAAACGAACCCGACCTCACCCAATGGAACACTTTTTTGCAACGTTACAAGAATCCTAAACACCGCATAAAAGTAGGGTTAGTAGGTAAATATGTAGAATTACAAGATGCTTATAAATCTATTTTAGAAGCTTTTATACACGCTGGAGCTGCTAACGAAGTGCGTGTAGATGTAGAGAGTATTCATTCCGAACATCTCAACGAA
This sequence comes from Capnocytophaga genosp. AHN8471, assembly GCF_016806945.1. Classification (NCBI taxonomy): domain Bacteria; kingdom Pseudomonadati; phylum Bacteroidota; class Flavobacteriia; order Flavobacteriales; family Flavobacteriaceae; genus Capnocytophaga; species Capnocytophaga genosp. AHN8471. The sequence goes on along the minus strand of NZ_JAESPJ010000004.1, from coordinate 165,412 downwards.
GAGAATATTGAAGCTAAATTAGGTCATTTAGATGCTGTACTCGTCGCTCCCGGTTTTGGCGGTCGTGGTATTGAAGGTAAAATAAAAGCTATTGAGTATGTACGCAAGCATAACATTCCTTTCTTGGGTATTTGCCTTGGAATGCAAATGGCAGTCATTGAATTTGCACGCCACGTAGCAGGACTTAAAGACGCCAACTCTACCGAAATGAACGAACAAACGCCTTACCCTGTGATTAGTCTGATGGAAAGTCAGAAGGAGATTACTCATAAAGGTGGCACTATGCGCTTGGGCGCTTGGGATTGTGAACTTACCAAAGGTAGCAAGATATACGAAGCCTATGGTAAAAAAGATATTTCTGAACGCCACCGTCACCGCTATGAATTTAATAACGACTACAAAGAACAACTTGAGAAAGCAGGTTTACAATGCACCGGTATCAATCCTGATACAGGTTTAGTGGAGGTAGTAGAATTACCTAATCACCCTTGGTTTGTAGGGGTACAATACCACCCTGAATACAAAAGTACTGTTGCCAATCCTCACCCACTATTTGTGGCTTTTGTAAAAGCTGCTTTGAACAATAAACTAAAAAAGAACTAAATAACAGATAAAAACAATTATATGGACGAAAGAAAATTCGATGTAAAGAGTATTATAGGTTTTGCCTTAATTTTTGTACTCTTAATGTGGTTTATGAACAATAATAAACCTTCTCAAGAAGAATTAGCTAAGCACAAAACTCAACAAGAACAACAAGCTAATAAAACTGCTGCCAATACTCAAAATAATACTTCTACTGTTCAACCTACTGATTTAGGAAACTTTGCCTATTCAACTACCTTGCCTTCTGCTAAAAATGAGGTAACTGTATTAGAAAATAAAGACCTTAAAATCACTATCAGTAACCGTGGCGGACAGCTTAAAGAGGTGTTGCTCAAAGAATTCAAAACCTATGATTCTTTGCCTGTTTACTTAGTAAAAGATTGGAATGCTACTTTTAGTCTTAACTTCACTACTGCTCAGGACAAAAAATTAAACACCAAAGATTTGTATTTTGAGCCTACCCTAAGTGAAAACAATGGTAGACAAGTGCTTTCTATGAAGCTTAAAACTTCCGAAAATACTTATTTAGAATACGTATACACCTTGCCTAAAGAAGGATATATGCTCGATTTAGTAGTGCGTTCTCAAGGTTTAGCTGGAGCTGTAAACACTTCTAAACCTATGAACATCGATTGGAAATTACAAGCTCGCCGTATGGAGAAAAGTGTAACCTATGAAAACCGTTATACTCAAGCTGCTATACAATATGAAGGTGACCGTATCAATCGTATGAGCCAAGCTGGTAACGACGAACAAAAAGAAGAAAAAGTTAGTTGGGTGGCTTATAAACAACACTTGTTTACTTCTGTTCTTATCTCCGACAATCCGTTTGAGAAAGGTGATTTCGTTTCTCACAATATTGCTATGAATGAAGGAAAAGAAGTAAAATACACTAAAAACTTCCTTACTTCTTTACCTGTAAAAGCTAAAAGTGGAGAATTGAGTGAATCACTGCACTTCTATTTCGGACCTAGTGATTACAACGTACTCAAACAATATAACAATAAATACGAACTTACTGAGCTCATTCCGTTAGGTTGGGGTATCTTCGGTTGGTTGAACAAATGGTTGTTTATTCCTCTTTATAATTTCCTTGCTGATTATTTTTCCGTAGGATTGGTGATCATCTTGATGACCTTTATCGTGCGTATATTGCTATCACCTATCGTTTATAAATCGTATGTTTCTCAAGCTAAAATGAAGGTATTACGCCCTGAAATTGACGAAATCAATAAAAAATACGACGAACCTATGAAACGCCAACAAGAAACTATGGCTCTGTATAGCAAAGCAGGAGTGAACCCACTCAGTGGTTGTATTCCAGCCCTCTTACAATTGCCTGTGTTTTTAGCGCTCTTCAACTTCTTCCCTACCGAATTTGGATTGAGACAAAAGAGTTTTTTATGGGCTCACGACCTATCGTCTTACGATGCTATCTTTGAACTTCCTTTCTCTATACCGTTCTACGGAAGTCACGTAAGTTTGTTCCCTTTGTTGGCTTCTATCGCTATTTTCATCTACTCAATGATGACAATGGCACAGACTGCACAACCTCAGCAACCTGGTATGCCTAATATGAAGTTCCTCATCTATCTATCTCCTATAATGATGTTGTTCTTCTTCAACAACTACGCCAGCGGACTCAGTTTATACTACTTTATATCTAACTTATTGACTATAGGCATTATGTTAGCTATCAAGTATTGGATTATAGACGAGAAGAAGATTCACGCTCAAATACAAGAAAACAAGAAAAAACCTAAAAAAGAAAGTAAATTCCAAGCTAAAATGCGTGAGATGATGGAACAAGCTGAAGCGCAACGCAAAGCTCAACAAAATAAACGTTAGCCTATAGATTTAACAACTAAAAAACAAATACACTTTGCCAAAGTTCTCTATTGCTATTGCACTACGATCTTTGGCAAAGTTTTTATATAAAACTATATAATGGCATAGTTTTTGCTGCTAATGTTTTCAAACTATGAAAAGAAAATTTATCAACATATTATTATCTGCACTCATCTTGTTCTCTAATTCAGGATGGGCTATTTCTTTTCATTATTGTCAAGACCACTTATCGTCAGTTTCTTTAGAATATATCACTTCTTCTGTAGATGAAGAAGTAAGTGATTGTGCTGATATGGACTCTTGTTGTGCTTCTGAGGACGACGATAGTGATGAGAGTAAAACAGAAACTTCACATAAAAAATGCTGTGACAATACAGCTATATCATCTTCTATTTCTGATAGTACTTCAGTAGTAAAAGCGTTGGAACTGCAACTACAACCTTTTGTAGTAAATTCTTTGGTTTTTCCTACTTTGGAAGTGGTAAGTATTCCTCAGACTGTAAAGAAAGCCATTACGAGAGATTTCTTTTTGCAGTTGAATGCGCCTCCTCTGTATGAATTGTACTGCCAGAGGGTGTTTTATTCAGGTAAGAGATAAGAGGTAAGAAATATACCTCTGTTTTCCAATCCTTAAATTCTAATTTCTAAACTGAATAAAACAAGACAATAATGTACAAAAAATATATCTTTTTAATAGGGCTGTTGTTGCCCTTGTCTGTCTTTGCTCAACATTTTAGCAAAGGGAAAGTGGTAGACGAAAACAACGCACCTCTTATAGGGGCAGATGTGTATTGGGAGGGTACTGAAATAGGTGTATCTACTGATAATGAAGGAGCTTTCACGCTGAAACGCACAGATGCTTCTAATACTTTGGCAGTAAGCTATATTGGTTATAAAAAGAAAACTGTAAAAGTAAGCGGTAATGCGTCTTTACATATTCAATTGGAACCAGAAGCGGCTTTGGGAGAGGTGGTAGTAAGCCAGAAGCGTGCTAACACGATGAAATCGCAATGGCAAGTAGCTGATGTGCACACAATGAGTAGTGGGGAATTACTGAAAGCAGCTTGTTGCAACCTATCGGAGAGTTTTTCTACTAACCCATCAATTGATGTGAACTTCTCGGATGCTGTTACGGGTAACAAACAGATAAAGATGCTGGGGTTAACCAGTCCGTACATACTAATGGCAGAAGAGAATATCCCTACAATGCGGGGCGCTTCGCAAGCCTACGGACTCTCATTTGTACCAGGTACGTGGATTGAGAGCATCCAGATAACCAAAGGAGCAGGGAGTGTGATTAATGGGTATGAGAGTATTTCGGGGCAAATCAACTATGAGATAGAAAAGCCTATCAGTAGTCGTCCTTTCTTCTTAAACTTGTATGCTTCAGAAGATAATCGTTATGAACTCAATGCTCATACCAATCAAAAATTATCTGATAAGTGGGCGACTACTCTTTTTGCACACGGCAATGTACGTCAGCAGAAAGCCGACCACAATCACGATGGTTTTATAGATAACCCCATAGGTAATCAAATCAACTTGTTGAATCGTTGGCAGTATGCGAATGCAGAAAAAGGGTGGGTAGGTTTTTTGAATCTTCACTATATGAAAGATGAGCGCCAAGCAGGAGAGTTGCGTTTTAATCGGCTAACGGACAAAGGAACTACCAATGCGTGGGGTAGTGAAGTAAACTCCGAACGTTTTAGTGCTTCAAATAAAATAGGGTATGTATTTCCTGACACACCTTATAAGAGTATAGGGTTGCAGAACTCTTTTCAGTCGCATCGTCAAGATTCTTATTTTGGGTTGAACCGCTATGATATACAGCAAAAGAGTTGGTATGGTAATTTGATATACAATTCTATCATCACCGATACCAAACACAAATTTGCCACAGGACTCAACGGAACTTATGACGATTATAATGAGGTGCTCACTACTTCGGCTCTTGCGGGAGATTTCTCGCGTGTAGATCGCTCCATAGGTGCCTTCTTTGAATATACTTATGACAATTTGAGTAACTTCAGTTTTGTGGCAGGAGTACGCGCTGATAGTCATAATCATTTAGGAAACTTCATTACGCCACGTTTACACGTGCGTTATAATCCTTGGAAACAAGCGACTTTCAGAGTATCGGCAGGGCGAGGCAAACGCGCTGCTAATGTGATAGCAGAGAACCAACAACTCTTGGCATCCGCACGCAAGCTTGCTATTATAGGAGGTGATGGAGGCAAGCTCTATGGTTTGAATCCCGAAATTGCTTGGAACTACGGAGTGAGCTTTTTGCAAGCGTTTAAAGTATTCGGTAAAAGTGCAGAGTTCTCGGTAGATTTCTACCGCACAGATTTTGATAATCAAGTAGTAGTAGATTTGGATAACTCACCCCAACAAGCCTTGTTTTACAACCTCAATGGGAATAGTTTTGCGAACTCTCTACAAGCGGAATTTAGTATTACTCCTGCCAAAGGGTTGGACTTCAAGGCTGCCTATAAGTATTATGATGTGCAAACGCAGTTTACTAAAGGACAAATGGAGAAGACCCTTACCCCAAAGCATCGCTGGTTTGCCAATGTAGCTTACGAGACTCCTGAGCGCCACGAGAACAAGAATTCTCAATGGAAGTTTGATGTAACCTTCAACTGGTTAGGAGAACAACGCTTGCCTACAACCGCTACGAACCCTATAGCCTATAGGTTAGACGATTATGCGCCATCATTTACTACACTCAATGCTCAAATCACCAAAGTATTTTCTAAGACATTTGAGGTATATATAGGAGGTGAAAACATCACCAATTATAAACAAGAGAATGGTATTTTGGCAGCCAACAATCCTTTTGGCGCATATTTTGATAGTACAATGCAGTACGCTCCTGCCTTTGGACAGATGTATTATGCAGGATTAAGATTTAAATTATTATAAAATGAAAACACGTATTTTATTATGGATAGCTTTGAGTTTTTTTGGACTCACTATCGCAAGTGCACAACAAGCACCTAACAAAAGTAAGAAAGTAGAGTTTGCTGTAGGAGGCAACTGTGAACAGTGTAAGGCGCGTATAGAAAAAGCGGCTTATAGCGTAAAGGGCGTAAAGAGCGCTAATTGGAATATCAAGAGTGGCAATATGACCCTTATTTTTGACGAGCGTAAATGTAGTGAAAGCGATGTGCAGAAAGCTATCGCCAAAGTAGGACACGACGCTGGCAAAGAACGCGCTGACGATGAAGTGTATAAAAACTTACACCACTGCTGTTTATACGAAAGATTACCTTAAAATATAGGGAAGTCTAAAAAGCTTTTTGAAAATATGATTAAGGTATACTGATAATCAGATACTTTTAGTGATGTTGTAGAGGGGATTTATAAATCACTTTTACAACATCACTTTTTTAGATAGCCTCATTTCGGTATAGATTTTGCTGTTAAGAAAGAAACACTAAATCACAACAAAATGAAAAAGATAACTATTCTACTAATGTTAGCAGTAGCTTTGGGGCTTAGTTCTTGTGCGAGCATTTATGTAGCTACTGATTATGATCGTCAAGCCGATTTTTCAGCGATGAAATCTTTTGCTTTTTTTAAAGAAGGTATTGATAAAGTACAAATATCCGACTTGGATAAGAAACGTATTTTACGTGCTATAGAGCAAAATCTTACTACTAAAGGGCTAACACTTTCTGAGAACCCTGATTTTTTAGTAAACATATTCACTCGTGACCGAGAGAATGTAGATGTGTATGACAACAGTCCTTATTATTGGGGCTGGGGAATGGGTTGGGGTCCATTTTGGGGAGGCGCCACTTATAATGTAAGCCGAAATACTGAGGGTACTCTTTACATTGAGATTATTGATGCGAAGAAGCGTGAATTGGTATGGCAAGGAAAAGGCACAGGCTATTTGCCACAATCGATGGATAAGAAGGAAGAGGCTATCAAAAATTTTGTAAACAAGATATTAGAACAATATCCTCCTTCAGCAGATAAAAAATAACAATCACTAACTTTGTCAGAGTCTAATGACCCCGACAAAGTTTTAATTTTTCATATAGTAATTTGTAACCTATGTTTAAAAACCCTTTTTCTTTTGATGGACGTATCAGGCGTACTGAATTTGGACTCTCCCTTATCATTTTCTATATAATTTTCAATTTTTTAGATGAAGTGTTCAATTTTAATCGTTCATTTTCATTAATCTTTTTTATTCCTATTTTCATCTTCTATTTTGCACAATCAGCAAAGCGTAGTCACGATATAGGTGAAAGTGGATGGCTATCTTTGATCCCTTTATATAACCCTTTTCTTTTGTTATTTAAAGAAGGAAGTGCAGGAGAAAATGTGTATGGTGGAGATCCTAAAAAACGTGTAAATAACACATTTTTCAATAATCCTTCTACAACTACCCCTCCACCCATTATATTTTCTCCCATACAAGTAACTCCTTCTGTTCATACCGAGAAGAAAATCACCCAACAATATCTTCTCAGCGAGGATGGCAAAACTTTACTAAAATGGTTTGATACTCAAGTTACTGCTATAGATATGCAAGCTGATCCCATTTTGAGAAATGTTACAACCATAGGCAGAGATGCTTTCTACAATTGCAACAAACTCAGCAAAATAAACTTCAATGGACAGCTCACTACCATACAAAAAGCCGCCTTTGAAGATTGTGACCAATTGCGCCACCTTAGCTTCCCAAGCCGTGTGAGCTTTATAGGTGAATTCCTCTTTGGTAAAAATTGTATTGAGTCTATAAGTATTGAAAGTGAAATACCTCCACGATTAGAAGGTGACTTTTCCTACAACGACGAAAAACTACAAGCTATTTATGTTGCCACAAGTGATATAAGTTTGTATCGCAATAGTGAAAATTGGAGAAAATATGTACACCTTATAAAATAAAACATACTGATTATCAGATATATAAAAAGTTACACAGAAATATTTTTACAAAAACTTTTGGCTATTTAGAAGATTATCACTACATTTGCCACGATTTTAGGGGAGATAGAGTATTTATTTTATCAATTAAGTTTAACTCTTTCCTATAGTAATCCTCTTATATAATACTCTAATTACTATCAGGAAATACAAATTTTATCATCAGCAAATGGCTGAAAACACTCAAAATCCAGAAGAATTTTTACAAAACTTCAACTGGGAAAAATACCAAGAAGGTATTGACAGCGTACAAGAAGACCAATTAAAAAACTTCGAAGAATTGGTTAAAAACAATTTCGTTGACACTCAAGACAATGAAGTAGTAGAAGGTGTTGTAACTCGTATTACCGACAGAGAAGCAATTATCGACATCAACGCTAAATCTGAAGGCGTTATCTCTCTCAACGAGTTCCGCTACAACCCTAACCTCAAAGTAGGTGACAAAGTAGAAGTGCTTATTGATATCCGCGAGGACAAAAACGGTCAGTTAGTACTTTCACACCGCAAAGCACGTACGCTTAAGGCTTGGGATAGAATCAACTTAGCACACGAAAACGGCGAAATCGTAAATGGTTTCGTAAAAAGCCGTACCAAAGGCGGTATGATTGTAGATGTATTTGGCATCGAAGCATTCCTCCCTGGTTCTCAAATCGATGTGAAACCTATCCGCGATTACGAGCAATTCGTAAACAAAACAATGGAATTCAAGATTGTGAAAGTAAATCACGAGTTCAAAAACGTAGTGGTTTCTCACAAAGCGCTCATCGAAGCAGATATCGAAGAACAAAAGAAAGAAATCATCAGCCAACTCGAAAAAGGTCAAGTACTCGAAGGTGTTGTGAAAAACATCACTTCTTATGGCGTATTTGTAGACCTTGGTGGCGTAGACGGATTGATTCACATCACCGACCTTTCTTGGGCTCGTATCAACCACCCAAGCGAAGTGGTTTCTGTAGATCAAAAATTAAACGTAGTAATCCTCGATTTCGACGACAACAAATCTCGTATCCAATTAGGCTTGAAACAGCTTAGCAAACATCCTTGGGATGCTTTAGCCGACGATCTTAAAGTCGGTGATAAAGTAAAGGGTAAAGTTGTTGTTATTGCCGATTATGGTGCTTTTGTAGAAATCGCTGATGGCGTTGAAGGTCTTATCCACGTTTCTGAAATGTCTTGGAGTACTCACTTGCGTTCTGCTCAAGATTTCGTAAAACTCGGTGACGAAGTAGAAGCTGTTATCTTGACTCTCGACCGCAACGAACGCAAAATGTCTTTGGGTATCAAACAACTTACCCCAGATCCTTGGATCAATATCACTGAAAAATATCCAGTAGGTTCTAAACACACAGGTACTGTTCGTAACTTCACTAACTTTGGTGTATTCGTAGAACTCGAAGAAGGTATTGATGGTCTTATCCACATCACCGACCTTTCTTGGACTAAGAAAATCAAACACCCATCAGAATTTGTAAACTCTGGTGATAAAATTGAAGTAGTAGTACTCGAATTGGATGCTGAAGGACACAAGTTGTCATTAGGCCACAAACAAACCACTCCTAACCCTTGGGACAAATACGAAGCTGAATTTGCCGTAGGCACTGTACACACTGGTACCATTTCTAAAATGGTAGATAAAGGTGCTACCGTTCCTTTCAACGACGATATTTTAGCCTTTGTTCCTTCACGTCACTTAGAAAAAGAAGACGGAAAAAAATTAGGCAAAGGAGATACTGCTGAGTTCAAAGTAATTGAGTTCAACAAAGAATTTAAACGCGTGGTAGCTTCTCACACCGCTATCTTCAAAGAAGAAGAAGAAAAAATAGCTAAAGAAGCTGCTGTAAGCACCAATTCATCTACTGTTGAAAAATCAACCCTTGGAGACCTTGAAGTATTACAAGAGTTGAAAGACAAGATGGAAAAATAGAAGTAATTTAGTTTTTTTCATAATTTTTTGTTTTAATGAGGAAAAGTCGTTGCTGGGAAGTAACGACTTTTTTTATTTAGCAAGCTGACTCCTCAAAAAAGCAATCTCCTCTTCTTTCATAGCAATAATACGCTCATACAACTTCCTCTCTTCTTCAAATCCTTTGTTATTACAAATGAGATTTCCTCCCTTATTCTTTGTAGCTGTATCATTAAAGTTATTATGAAGTACACTACCTCCTTCATATTCAAAAATTTCAGGTAAAGAAGTGTCTAATATCTTTATAATTTCAAACAAACGTTCTACAGTAAGTTGTGTTTGTCCATTCTCAATACTACTATAAGCGCGCTGAGAAATATTTAGTTTCATTGCCATAAACTCTTGCTTGTAGTCTTTAGCTTCTCTAATTCTTCTTATTTTATCGTGATAATTATACATATAGAAATATTTTTTCTGCAAATGTACGAAATATTTCTAACATAGAAGAAAAGTATACTAAATATTTGCAAAAAATATAGTTACTTTGTCCCCAGAAAAAATAGTATAAATTTTTCTTGTAATAGGACACACTTTGTCCTCTACTCATAGTATTTTTGCAATGTAAATAACAATCAATAATTTTTATCAAAACAAATGAAGAAAATAATTTTAATGGCAGTAGCAGTGCTGGGAGCATTAGCTATAAACAGTTGTAGAAAAGAAACTGAAACAATTATCGAAAGAGTGGAGGTTCAAAAAGGCAATCAAATCCTTTCTGGAATAGGAGCGCCTACAGAAACTCTTGGAAATGTAGGTGATTACTATCTAGACCTTTCTAATAGCAATCTCTATGGAGCTAAAACTGCACAAGGTTGGGGAAATCCTATCAGCCTAAAAGGTATACAAGGAGATAAGGGAGAGAAAGGCGATACTGGTGCTACTGGACAAAAAGGAGACAAAGGTGATACTGGTGCTACTGAACAAAAAGGAGACAAAGGTAATACCGGTGCCACTGGACAAAAAGGAGACAAAGGTGATACTGGCACTCCGGGTCAAAATGGCTCTAAAATCTATGCAGGAATAGGAGCCCCTACTATTAATATAGGTGTAGTAGGAGATTGGTATATCGATAGCCAAAACAAACGTCTTTATGGACCTAAAGAAACAAGTGGCTGGAGCAATGAATATATATCTTTATTTTCATCTTACACATTAAGTGAAGATAAAAAAACTCTATTGCAGTGGAATGATATGAGTTATACATCTATCAATATGAATGACTTTAAAGAACTCAAAGATGTTACCATTATTGGACCAGAGGCTTTTAGCGGAAATAAAATCTTAACTTCTATTGTTATAGGAAATAAAGTTAAAAGAATTAGCAATAAAGCATTTGAAAATTGTAAACGCCTAAAATTTACTACCCTTCCTAATGGTATAGAACGTATAGGTGAATATTCTTTTGCAGGTTGTATAAGTTTAGAATCCTTAACTGTACCAAGTAGTATTATTTCATTTGCTACAGGTACCTTTGAGAATTGTCCTAAACTAAAAACTCTTATCATTGAGAAACAAACCCCTCCTACTTATAGACGTTTCATTGGTGATAATGGTTCAAGTTACTATGTTTTTGAAAGTAATTTATTTACAGATAATAAAACTACAAATATTTTAGTTCCATTAAACAGTATTGAAACATACAAAAAGACTGAAGATTGGAAACAATATGCTAATAAAATTCAAGCTATACCTTAAAATTAAACTAAAGGCGGAACCCGAAAAGCCTATAACAGAGTAGGGATAATATCTGTTAATAAGCTCAATAATAATGAAAAGTATTAAAATCCTAATTACATTATTAATGATGTGTTTTGTTACTAATATTTTAGGGCAAACTAAAGCACCCCATACCTATAAAGCTTTTGAAATAAAAAAACAAGCTATTGAAAATAAAGCTTTACAAAAATTAGGTATTTCTCTTGCTGAAATCAATAAGCTGAGAAAAGATAAGTCTGGAGAATCTCTTTATAAAGCTAAAGAAAATGCTAAAAAATCCTACATAAAAAAGAAAGGAGAGATTAAACTTTCCTTTGATGTATTGATAGATGAATTTAGCGCAAAAAACGACGCTATAAATAAGTACAAAGATGTCATCATCAAGAAAATATGTAAAGACTTAACTGAGTTAGAAAGAGCTAAATTGTGCATAGAAGTTTCTTTTAAAAAATGGGCTGAAAAAGGTGAATATGAGAAAAAAGAAGAATACGAGGCTCGAATGGCTAATAAGTACAAAATGTTAGAAAAAATTAGTCAGAACATCATCTTAAGTTTTGTAAATAAAGAAGTAATACTCAAAACAGGAAAATATAATATTGATAAAGAAATATATAATATTTCCTTAATGAAAAGGTACCCCTTCTACTTGTTCAATACAAGAAATGCTTTATTAAACGAAGTTTATACTTATCATAATACAATATTTAAGGATCTCTATCCAAATGACCAAGCAGACTCAGAAATCCAAGAATCGTACGAAAAAAAAACTCGGAACTATTCTTTACAAAAGGACTTTTTAGGAGAATATGTTATAAAATTCCCTACTTATATAAAGAAAATAGGAAGAGACATTGCTAAACATTATAAAACTGAAGAAGAAATTTATTCAGATGAATTTTGGAATGGAGAAGCATATGTTACCACCTTTGATAATTGTATAGTGTATGAAGGATATTTTCTACCTAATAAAATAGAAATAGAAGGACAATTATACGAAACAGGATTGTTTGATACATATATTAGTGATTGGACTTTAAACAAAGAAGAAGTACAAATCATTGCTAAAATGCAAAAAAAAGCTAATTTAAAGTATCCAACTGTAAGTGAACTTAATTTTAACACCAATGAGTTAGGACTTTCAAAATATTTCCCAGAAAACTATACTTTTAAAATAACAAATAATTAAAATGAAAGTAATTTTTTAGTATTCTAAAATAAGACTATCTAATAAAACAGATAAATGTCTATTGCAAAATATTTTTACTCTATATCCTAAAATCTATATACAATTGATAATCTAATAGTACTTCTTTTTCATCAGGATACACTTTTTTTATACAAAGCTAGCTGAAAAAGAAATTATTATAAGAACTAACAATTAACAAATATTGTACTTACTTTAAAAACTAAAGGCAGATCCGAAAAGCCTATAACAGAGTAGGAAAAACTTAAATTATTTAAACAATGGCACAAGAAATTAACTTTGGTACCAAATTCATTAGAATTTGCCCTACCGACAACAACAAAATTGAACATTCCAGTAATGGAAAAAGCTGGTCTACAAGCTATAAAGGCTCTTCATATGGTTGCTTTTATGACTTAGCTGTTTTTGGAGGTGAAATTTTTGCTATTACCTCTAAAGGAATTTATGCCTCTAAAAATGGAGGAAGTAGCTGGTCTACTCGTTATACAGGTTCATCCTATGGTGAATTTGAATCTATCCAAGTAATTGGAACAGAACTCATTGCCCACACCTCTAAAGGTACCTATGTTTCTAAAAACGAAGGTCGTAGTTGGTCAAAAAGGAATTAACCTACAGAATGAGGCTGTCCGAAAAGTCTCAAAATCACTTTTGCGTTGCTACACTTTGCCAAAGTTTCAGACTTTAGCAAAGTTGATTATACTGATAATCAATAACTTTTGTAGTATATTATGTAGGAAAGCCAGCGATAGCTGGGTATATGCTGCAAACGCCCACATCAATAGAACTTTTTGGACACCCTCATTCTCTAAATAAAAAAATAAATGTCAAGAAAAATATATATTGCCTTAGGAGCTTTGTTTGTAATCTCTCTTAGTATTTTTATCTTTAATACTATTTACCAAAATCAGCTCCCTAAAATTGTTGAAGAAATTAATAACTCAGCTATTGGAGCTATACTCACAGCTATTGTTACCGTTTTCCTTTTGCAAGGACAAACTGCCACTGAAGAAGAACGCGAGAGAAATCTTTCTGTATTCGAGAAAAAACAAGAAGTATTTCATAACTTCTTAGAAAAACTCAAAGAAATAGTACAAGATGGTAAAATTACTATTGCAATGCGTGATGATGCACAAGGAGGTGAAAATGTAGATGAACTCAAAGAACTACTCTTTCAGCTCTCATACATTCAAATGCACACACACGAAGACAATACCGATAAAATCTTCAAACACATTGCAAATATCATACAGCGAATGAATGAATTTGAAACAGCTGGCAATGACAAACAAGCCTTAATGGCTGAGTTTTATACTAATTTTTCACAAGAGTTATTTGGTATCATCACTGTACTAAAAAGTGACTTGTACAAAGTAGACTCTAAACCTATCCCCCCTGAAAATATTAAAAGCATTTTAGAAAAATGTAATTTATTCGTTGAAGGTGGCGAAATAGATAAATACGAAATGCAAAACTACTTTTGGAATGAACTACAAAATGAACTTATAGCAAAAGGTTATAAGTTTGAAAAATTCAATTTTGAACAAGACGTAAATAAGTATTACAGGGGAACTAGGAACAGACATAAATGGTTTGGATTTACTATTCCTATTTATACCACTCAAACTAATGAAGAAGTTAACTTTGATATCGAATTAGAAAATGATTATTATTTTGGTTTTCATAAAAATGGGAACCCTAGTAGTGAGTTATTTGTAAAATGTGTTAGAGAAACTTATGCAGGTTTCAAAGAAAGTAATAGTTGGTACGGTTGGACATATTCAACACGATACAATTTAGACTTCTGGAATTTAAATAGTCCAAGTTTTGAATCGTTAAAACACCCTCAACGACGAAAATTACTCATAGAAAACATAGCCCGTGAAATGGATACTTATATTCAGATTTTTATTAGAGTAGCCCACGAAAACAATTTGTAGCTATAACTTTTCATCAAAAAATACCATAAAAAACAGGTTATCCTAACAACCTGTTTTTTTTATTTGCTTTTCTTTTTGATTTACTATATCTTTGCCCTCTGAAATACAAAATCTGTATTTAACTACTCCGTGAATTCTAACAGCGTTAGTTACAAATCCGTACGTATCACAACTACTAATAGAGATTTATCCGTATTAAACCTGTGAGATCTGTGCGAGACTTTTGTAGCGGAGTTGTCTAATCATTAATCATTTTATCACTAACCGTTTTTCAAAATGCTTAGAATAGAAAATATCAGTAAACAATACGGCAACTACACCGCGCTCAACGATGTATCGCTACACATCCCTAAAGGCAGCATCTTTGGATTGCTCGGGCCTAATGGGGCAGGAAAAACTTCTCTTATACGTATTATTAATCAAATTGTACTGCCCGATGCAGGGCAAGTTTTTTTTGACGGTGAACCTTTGCAACCCAAGCATACAGCTCAAATAGGCTATTTGCCCGAAGAACGCGGTTTATATAAATCGATGAAAGTGGGCGAACAAGCCTTGTATTTAGCACAACTCAAAGGATTGAGCAAAGCTGAAGCTAAGGAACGACTTAAATTTTGGTTCGAACGCCTCGATATTGGCGATTGGTGGAACAAAAAAGTACAAGAACTCTCCAAAGGGATGGCTCAAAAAATACAGTTTTTAGTAACCGTACTCCACAACCCCAAACTATTGATATTTGATGAGCCTTTCAGCGGATTCGACCCCATCAATGCCAATGTTATCAAGGACGAAATTCTCTACTTGCGTGACCAAGGCGCTACCATTATCTTCTCTACTCACCGAATGGAATCGGTAGAGGAACTGTGTGACCATATTGCACTCATCAATAAATCACGTAAAATATTAGATGGTAAACTTATTGATATCAAACGTGCTTATAAAAACAATTCTTACGAAGTAGGTTTAAAATTGCCTGAAGACCAGAAACCTGCTCTCTTGAACGAACTGAAAATGCATTTTGAACTAAGTGAAGCGCATTTCAAAACATTGTACGACGAATTAAAACTGCATATCAAGCAAAAAGAAGGACAAACCGCTAACGATTTGTTGCAATACCTTATAACTCGTGCCGAGGTAACTCATTTTGTAGAGGCTATCCCTACCGTTGATGAGATTTTTATCTCAACCATTAATAAATTGTCAAACTAAAAACTGCCCGTGAGGCTCATATTATGAAACATTTAGGAATTATTATTCAAAGAGAATACTTAAATAAAATACGTAATAGGTCATTTGTGATAATGACGTTCGTAAGTCCACTTATATTCGTTTTGTTTGCTTTTATCATTGGCTTTTTAAGTGATATGAACCGAAAGAGCAAGGCTAAGGATATTGTGATTGTAGATGAAAGCGGACTCTATGCTAATACTTTTGAGAATACCGAGACAACTCAGTTTCAATACCTCAATAATATTTCACTCAAAGATGCCAAAGCTAATGTATTAGAAAAAGGTCAATATGGATTGTTATACATTCCCGCTAAAGGTGACCAAAATATTGCTTTTTATAGTGAAGAATCACCCTCCTTATCACTTACTAATGAGATGACAGCTGCAATGGAGCGCACTCTTTTCCAACATAATCTCACTCAAAAAGGGATTGACAAAAAGGAAATAGACGCAGCTAAAGCTCATATTGATATCGAGTTACAGAATTTCACAGGGGAAAAGAGCTCCGAATTTGACAGTGTGATGAAAATAAGCATTGGAGGAATTGCTGGTTATCTAATTTTTATGTTTATCATCATCTATGGCAATATGATTATGCGCAGCGTAATAGAAGAAAAAACCAATCGAATTATAGAAATTATCATTTCATCTGTCAAACCTTTTGAACTGATGTTAGGAAAGATTTTAGGTACTTCGTTAGCGGGCATCACTCAATTTGTAATATGGGTTGCTATAGGGGGGATATTGTTAGCATTAGCTCCTTCTTTTTTTGATGTAAACACTTCTACACAAGCAGTACAAGGAGCAGGTAACTTATCGGATATCAACAATATAGTAAATTCTTTATATCATTTCCCTTTTGCCGAAACCTTCGTAGTCTTCCTCTTGTTCTTCATAGGAGGCTACTTGCTATATAGTTCGCTTTATGCAATGATTGGCGCAATGGTTGATAACGAAACCGACACTCAGCAGTTTATGATGCCTATATTAGTCCCTTTAATGTTAGGCTTCTATGTAGGAATGTTCTCTGTAATCGAAGAGCCCCACGGCACCATTTCGGTAGTGTTTTCGTACATTCCTCTCACTTCACCTATAGTAATGCTAATGCGCATACCATTTGGGGTAGCGTGGTGGGAAGTAGCAATTTCCCTTGTTATTCTGTATCTTTCTTTCTTCGGAATTATCAAATTGGCAGCCAAAATATACCGCATTGGAATCTTGATGTACGGCAAAAAACCTACTTATAAAGAACTGTGGAAATGGCTTAAAATGAAATAAAATGAAAACAGAAAATCAATATATCAACCGCGAATTGAGTTGGCTCAGATTCAATGCTCGCGTACTCCAAGAGGCTGCCGATGAACGCGTGCCTCTATTAGAGCGCTTGCGCTTTGCGGGTATTTTTTCTAACAACTTAGATGAGTTCTTCAAAGTGCGTTACGCTACAGTGAAACGTGTTGTTATGAACGAAACTTCCGACAAAGAATTAGGAGTACACGCTAAAGAGCTTTTAGAAGAAATTACTAAAGAGGTAATTCTTTTGCAAGATGAAAGTTTGAAAATCATTGACTCTATCACCAAAGAATTAGAGAAAGAGCAAATTTTTATAGTAGATGAAAAGACCTTATTACCTGAGCACGAAGCCTTTGTAAATACGTATTTCTACGACAAAGTGCGTCCTGCCCTCTTTACTATTATCCTCAACGATTTGGAGATGTTTCCTCAACTGAAAGATGATGTGGCGTATTTGGCAGTAAAAATGACACTAAAGGAAGAGGACGAGAAAGCTTCAGGTGTAGAAAAATTCTTTTCATCACGTGTCTACAAAGAAAAAATACAATATGCACTGATTGAGTTACCTACTACTCTCGACCGCTTTATAGAACTACCTCAGATAGGTGACAAACACTATATCATTATGCTGGATGATGTAATTCGTTTCTGTTTGCACAAAATATTCAACATCTTCAATTACGAATCGCTTACAGCAAATATGATTAAAATCACCCGTGATGCCGAATTAGACATCGACGATGATTTGAGCAAAAGTTTCATCGAAAAAATCTCTACCAGTGTGGAAGACCGGCGCAAAGGGGAACCAGTGCGTTTTGTATACGACAAGATGATTGATAAGGACACCTTACAATTCTTATTCGAGAAGATGGGGATTGCAAAAACTGATAGTGTAATACCTGGAGGGCGTTACCACAACCGTCGCGACTTTATGAGCTTTCCCAGCTTAGGCCGTAAGGATTTGACCTATGCTCCTATACAACCTCTACCCGTACAAGGACTTACCTCTGAAGAGAGTTTACTAAAGAAAATTGCCGAAAAGGACTATTTACAATACACACCTTACCATACTTTTTCTAACATTATATGGTTTTTGAGAGAAGCTGCCCTTGACCCCAAAGTGAAGTCGGTAAAAATAACCATTTATCGTTTGGCAAAGAACTCGCAAGTAGTCAATTCACTCATCAATGCAGTGAAAAACGGTAAACAAGTAACCGTTCAGATAGAACTGCAAGCACGCTTTGATGAGGAATCAAATATACGATATGCTGAACAACTAAAAGCAGAAGGTGTAAAACTCATTTTTGGCGTACGCGGACTCAAAGTGCATAGTAAAATATGCGTAATTGAACGCAAAGAAGGTAAAGAACTGAAACGTTATGGTTTTATCAGTACGGGTAACTTCAACGAAAGTACAGCTAAAATCTATACTGATTATACACTGTTTACTGCAAATCAAGAGATTCTCAAAGAGGTAAACAAAGTGTTCAACTTCTTTGACACCAACTATAATGTGCAAAAATTCAAGCATTTAATAGTCTCTCCTCACTATACCAAAAAACAACTTAAACACCTGATAGATGAGGAAATCAAGAATGCTAAAGCGGGCAAAGAGGCATATATCAAGCTAAAGATGAACAACATCACCAGCTACAAGATGATTGATAAACTATACGAAGCCAGCCGTGCAGGAGTAAAAATACAAATGATTGTACGCGGCATTTGTTGCTTAGTACCTGGTATTGAAGGAATGAGCGAGAATATTGAGGTAATTAGTATCGTCGATAAGTTCTTAGAACACCCACGTTTGTTTATATTTGGCAATGGAGGTACCCCTAAAGTATATATCTCCTCAGCCGACTGGATGACGCGCAACATTTCTTTCAGAGTAGAAGTAGGTTGCCCTATTTACGATAAATCAATACAGCAAGAGTTGATAGATACCTTCGAAATAAGTTGGGCTGATAATGTAAAGGCGCGTATCATCAACAAAGAGCAAGACAATACTTATCGTCCTCACACCACTCCTGCCTTGCGCTCTCAAGTAGCCCTATATGAGTATTATCAGCATAAAAACAAGCTCACCGAATAGATGAAAAGACCACAAATTAAACTAGCTCAACACGTAATAGAAGCCTGTAAAGCCAAACAAATAAAACACATTGTCATCTCTCCTGGGTCGCGTAATGCCCCTCTAACCATTGGTTTCGCCAATGATCCTTATTTTAACTGTTATAGTATTGTAGATGAGCGTTGCGCCGCTTTCTTTGCCTTAGGCATTGCTCAACAACGGCGTGAGCCTGTGGCAGTAGTATGTACTTCAGGATCTGCTTTACTCAATTACTATCCTGCTTTTTCAGAGGCTTTTTACAGTAATATCCCTTTGGTAGTTATCTCTGCCGACCGCCCATCAAGCAAAATAGATATAGGTGACGGACAAACCATACGTCAGGTGAATGTACTGGCAAACCACAGTGCCTACAATGCCAATCTATCAGATGAAACGCATAGCGATAAAAGCAACTTTTATGAACTAAACAGAGCGTTGAATACAGCTATAGAGGAGCAATTACCAGTGCATATCAACGTACCTTTTGAAGAACCCTTATATCTCACTACCGAAGAACAGTATCCTTTTGAGAACATCGTTGCAGAAATCAAAAATCCTATTATTAATGAGGATAAAGCTATTAATTTCGTGAAACATTGGAACTCTTCGGCTAAAAAAATGGTATTAGTAGGGGTATTAACACCCAATAGTGTAGAATCTCAATATGTTGAATGGCTTGCCAAAGACCCCTCCGTAGTGGTACTCACTGAAACTACATCGAACTTGCACCATTCGCATTTTATTCCTTATATCGATAAATTACTCACTTATACCGAAAAAGACCCTACTCTAAAAGAAGCCTTACGCCCTGATCTATTACTTACTTTTGGTGGTCTGGTAGTTTCCAAAAAGATAAAACAGTTCTTGCGTTCTTATCAACCTGCCTATCACTATAATGTAGATTTACACAAAGATTATAATTCATATTTCTGTTTAACAGCTCATTTTAAAGCAGATATCAATACTTTTCTGAAAGAGGTTACCCCTAAATTAATGAGTGTGTCTTCTAACTATCAACAACAGTGGTTGGGGGTAAAAAACGAGATACAACAAACTCATTTAGAGTATATCAATCAAACCCCTTTCTCCGATTTAAAAGTGTATTGTGAAGTATTTAAGAGTATCCCTAATGATTATATTGTGCAAATAAGCAATAGTTCAGCTATCAGATATGCCCAACTGATGAAAGCACACCCTTCTTGGAAAGTGTTTTGCAACCGTGGCACCAGCGGTATTGATGGTAGTATGAGCACAGCTATTGGGGCTGCTGTCGGGAGTGCATCGCCTACCGTTTTTATCACGGGTGATTTAAGTTTTTTCTACGATAGTAATGCACTTTGGAACAAGTATATTCCACAAGACTTCAGAATAATTCTTCTCAACAATCAAGGGGGAGGTATCTTTAGGATACTCCCTGGTGATAAAACTGATCCTAACTTTGAATATTTCTTTGAGACACCTCACAAACTCACAGCCGAGCATTTTTGTGAAATGTACAACATCAATTATCAGTTAGCTACCAATATCACTGATTTACAACGAAAAATAAGTGATTTTTATGAAAAATCGGATGTACCTAAGCTCTTAGAAGTACATACACCACGAAAAATAAATGATAAAGTTTTGTTAAAATATTTTGAGGTATTGAAAAAATAACTACCTTTACCGCATTAATAATTTTAAATATAAAAAATTATGAGTAAACGTGATGATTTAATCGCTTTGTACACCCAAGATTTGAAAGAAAAATGTGGTGAAAAGAACCCAGATGTAGAGTTCTTAACAAAAGTAACGGTAGGCTTAGGCCCTTCTATCTACAACAACGATGCTTCTAAAGTATCTGGCTCTGACCAAACTGAGTTAGACCGTGTAAAACAAAATTTCCTAATCAAAAAATTAGGCTTGAAAGATGGTCCTGAGTTAGACAAAGCTATTGATGCTGTACTTGAAAAGTATGGAAAATCTAACAGAAATAAGTACCGTGCAGTTGTGTATTATTTGTTAGCTAAACACTTCAAAAAAGAAAGCGTTTATAACAAATAAAAAATCAAAAAAGGCTGTTCATCTATTGAGCAGCCTTTTTTATCAGATAACAAGTAATAGAATAAATGGAGGATAAAAAAAGAAAACTACAACACCACAAGAATATAGCTACGGGGCTCTTTGTTTTGATGCTCATCATTTATATGGTAATGGTGGTATGGCATAAAAAAGATCCCGAACTCACTTTTATAGGTTATATAAAGGCTTTTTCTGAAGCTGCTATGGTAGGAGCGCTTGCCGATTGGTTTGCAGTAACAGCGCTCTTTCACAAGCCTTTAGGATTAAACATTCCTCATACTAACCTCATTGAGGAACGAAAAAATGATATAGGTGAAAACTTAGGTGATTTTGTAGTGGAGAACTTTTTGAAACCTAAACAAATACGTCCTTATATTACCAATATTAAAGTCTCTACCTTTATAATAGAACAACTTTCAAAAGAAAGTACACTAACTAAGATTAAATCTTTTGTAAAGGACATTCCTCTCAATAAAAAAGTAAGTGAAGCTCTAATTTCCTTTTTAGATGAAAATAAACACCAAGAATTTCTCCAATATGTTTTTGAGAAAATAGCTACATATCTCTTTGAAAATGAAGAACTCATACATCAAGAAATCAAAGAACAGTTTTCTTCTCTTACTCCTTCATTTCTAAAAAACAAAATTGCTAAAAAAGTTGCCAATGGACTTTACTTATTAGCTTTAAAAGCATCGGAAGATGAAACACACCCTATCAGGGCTGAAATTACAGCGCAATTATATGAATTTGCTGAAAAACTCAATACTCCTGAGTGGGAACAACATCTTGCAAAGCTACTGCGTACCGCTACGGAGCGCCTCACCGATGAACTCCGCCAAAATGCCCAGCTGCAACACCAAATAGACGCTTGGGTACAGAAAACTGCCTATCAGTTTGTGCTAAAAAACAAAGAGGAAGTGGGAAAACTCATCAGTCATACGGTGGAGAACTGGGAGGGACGCGAATTGAGTGAAAAACTTGAATTGGAAGTAGGTAAAGACCTTCAATTTATCCGTATCAATGGCACTTTGGTAGGCGGATTAGTCGGTTTGGCTATTTACGCCTTTACTCAGTTATTCTGAAAGAGATATTAGCCTATTTGCTAACTTTTCTAATTTGTTAATTTGCTAATTCTTCCCTACCTTTGCGCCCGAAAATGTTTCAACTATGGATTTTGAAATACTAAAAACAGACGAACATACTAAAGCACGTGCTGGGAAGATTACTACCAGCCACGGCGTGATTGAAACCCCCATTTTTATGCCTGTGGGAACGGTGGGAAGCGTGAAAGGAGTGCACCAACGCGAACTGAAAGACGATATTAATGCCGATATTATCTTGGGGAACACCTATCACCTCTATTTGCGACCTCAAACACCCATTTTGGGAAAAGCAGGAGGCTTACATAAGTTTATTAATTGGGATAGAAACATACTTACCGATAGCGGTGGTTATCAAGTATATTCATTGGCTGCCAACCGAAAGATAAAAGAAGAAGGTGTAAAGTTCAAAAGCCATATCGATGGCTCTTTTCACGTCTTTTCACCCGAAAAAGTAATGGAAATAGAGCGCAGTATAGGTGCTGATATTATGATGGCTTTTGATGAATGCACGCCTTACCCTTGTGAATATGGTTATGCAAAACGTTCAATGCATCTTACACATAGGTGGCTCGATAGATGCATTGCTCACCTCGAAAAAGTACCTCCTAAATACGGTTATCATCAAAGTTTATTCCCGATAGTACAAGGGTCAGTCTATAAAGACCTTCGTACACAGTCTGCCGAATATATTGCAAGCAAAAATGCCGACGGAAACGCTATCGGGGGGCTATCAGTAGGCGAACCCGTAGAACAAATGTATGAAATAACCGAACTTGTATGCGATATTCTCCCCAAAGACAGGCCCCGATACCTTATGGGAGTGGGTACACCCGTTAATATATTGGAAAATATTGCTTTGGGAGTAGATATGATGGATTGTGTAATGCCCACACGCAATGCTCGCAACGGAATGCTCTTTACTGCAAAAGGAATTATCAATATTAAAAACAAAAAATGGGAAGATGATTTCTCGCCCATAGACCCTGATGGGCATACTTACGTAGATACCTATTACACGAAAGCCTATTTACGTCATTTATTCGCTGCTAACGAGTTTTTGGGCAAACAAATCGCTTCAATTCACAATCTTGGTTTCTATTTATGGCTTGTGAGAGAAGCTCGCCGACAAATTGTAGCGGGTACTTTCCTTACGTGGAAGACAAAAATGGTTGCTGATATGTCAAATCGTTTATAAAAAAAACAAAAAAATGAAAATACTCGACTGGTACATCTTAAAACGTTATCTTCTTACCTTCTTTATGATGATAATTCTCTTTATTCCTATCGGAATTATCGTAGATTTATCTGAAAAAGTAGATAAGATGATACAAAAAGGCGCCCCGATGAACGAAATACTGTGGTATTACCTCAGTTTTATCGTTTATTTTGCCAATATATTGTTTCCCATCTTGCTATTCCTCTCCATCATCTGGTTTACATCAAAGTTAGCCAATAATACCGAGATAATCGCTATCCAGAGCTCAGGTGTATCGTATATGCGCTTCTTGCGTCCGTATATCGTGGGTGCGAGTATCATTTCGGTGATAGTGTTTTTTATGGGAATGTTTATTGTACCCGCTGCCAGCACTGTGTATAATGATTTTTGGAATAAGTATATACGTTCTTCGAAGGTGGAAAGCGTTTCAGACCTCTACAATCAGTTTTCTGATAACGATTACCTTTATGTAAGCTCGTTTAACTACCAAGACAAACGCGGGTATAACTTTTCAGTAGAACATTTTGATGGTATTAAGATGACGGAAAAGATAAATGCCGAAACGATTCAGTGGATAGACAGCACGAAAACCTATCGGCTTACCAATTACTCCAAAAGAAAGATAGGGGAGGGCGACGATGTGATAGTGAAACGCGACCAGTTAGACACGATATTCAATTTCAAGCCTGATGACCTAATGCCGATGGAATATACAGCGGAAAATAAGAACTTGTTTGAGCTAAACAAGTTCATTGAACGCGAAAAGATGAAAGGTTCGCCCAATTTAAATATGTATCTATTGGTAAAATACCGCCGTTGGGGCGCAATAAGTACTGCCTTTATCCTTACGCTTATCGGCGTGGCTGTTTCATCGGTGAAAAAGCGCGGAGGAATGGGAATCAACTTAATGGTGGGGGTAGTTGTAGGGTTTAGCTTTGTGTTCTTCGACCGTGTGTTTGGAACCCTTGCCCAAACCTCAGGAGGCTTATCTCCATTGATGGCTGTCATCTTGCCTAACCTTATTTTCCTTACCTTAGCTATTTTGTTACTCCGAAAAGTAAGAAGTTAGATTTATGGAATTAGTAAAAGCAAAAAAACATTTAGGGCAACATTTCTTAAAGGATTTAAACATCGCTCAAAAAATAGCAGATACACTATCACTAAAAGGTTATAATAAAGTGATAGAAATAGGGGCAGGAATGGGAGTACTCACTCAGTTTTTACTCAAAAAAGATGTTGATGTACACATCGTTGAAATTGATAAAGAATCAGTAGCTTATTTAGAAACGCATTACCCTGAGCTCAAAGGAAAAATCATTGCCGATGATTTCTTGAAATACAATATAACTGATTATATAGGGGAGCCCTTCGCTATTATTGGTAATTTCCCATACAATATTTCTACTCAAATTGTTTTTAAATTGCTTGAATTGCGAGAGTATGTTCCTGAGTTTAGTGGAATGTTTCAAAAAGAAGTAGCTGAACGTATATGTGAACACGAAGGTAGCAAAACGTATGGTATCTTATCAGTTTTAGTACAAGCCTTCTACGATGCTTACTACTTATTCACTGTTTCTGAAGGAGTTTTCAACCCTCCTCCAAAAGTAAAAAGTGGAGTGATACGATTAGTACGCAAAACTGACTTTCATTTAGATTGTGATGAAAGTTTGTTCTTTACGGTGGTAAAAACAGCATTTAATCAAAGGCGAAAAACCCTTCGCAATAGTCTAAAATCACTGCTTATAGATGAGAATTTAAAACAAGACTCTATATTTGATAAACGCCCTGAACAATTGCCTTGGCAAGATTTTGTGCGTATTACTAAAGTAATAAGTGAGCAACATTAATTTGTTAGCTCACTTTTTTTGCCAAATCTCCCACGATTTTTCAGCTTGTAACACTAACATCTGCAAACCATTACAAATGGTAGCCCCTCGCTGTTTCCCTTTTTGTAAAAAAGTAGTTTCTGCAGGATTATAGATGAGATCGTAGAGCAAGTGTTGTGGAGTGAGATATTCATAAGGAATTGGAGGACAATCTGTAATATTTGGAAAAGTTCCTAAGGGAGTACAATTTACAATCAAAGTATACTTTTGAAAAAGTTCAGGGGTAAGTTCATCATAAGCTAACTGACCTTCTTTAGGAGTACGGGATATAAATTGAGCTCTAATTCTTAATTGCTTAAGAGCGTACGCTACAGCACTTGAAGCCCCTCCTGTACCCAATATAAGAGCAAAAGTGTGATGGGGTTGTAAGAGCGGACGTAATGATTCTCGAAAGCCATAACAATCAGTATTGTAGCCTATAAGTCCTTTAGGCGTTACTTGTATGGTATTTACAGCTCCTATATCATAAGCAGTAGGATCTACCGCTATTAGGAACTTCATAATATCACGCTTATAAGGAATGGTTACATTCATCCCTCTTAAATTAGGTGTAGCACGCAATAAATCTGTCAGTTCATCAATATTTTGGATGTCAAAATTCACATACTGACTGCTTTTCACATCTTCGTGTTTAAATTTTTCGGTAAAATAATTTCTTGAAAAAGAATAATCTATATTCTTACCTACTAATGCATATATGTCATTCATTTCTTTTTTTGGCAAAGATAAGGATAATTAATTAATTTGCCAATTTGCTAATTGACAAATTATTCTTACCTTTGCCTCTCAAAATTAAATTATAATGGAAGTAAGTAAACGCTATGCACAACGTGGAGTTTCGGCTGCGAAAAACGAAGTGCATAAAGCTATCAAAAATATCAATAAAGGATTGTTCCCCAAAGCTTTCTGCAAAATAGTCCCCGATTATCTTACTGGTGATGACCAATATTGCCTTGTAATGCACGCTGATGGTGCAGGTACTAAGTCCGCTTTAGCTTATATGTATTGGAAAACCACTGGCGATCTAAGTGTGTGGAAAGGCATTGCTCAAGATGCTCTCATAATGAACATAGATGATTTATTGTGTGTAGGAGCAGTAGATAACATTATGCTTTCTTCTACTATAGGGCGCAACAAAAACCTCATTCCTGCAGAAGTTATTTCAGCAATTATCAATGGTACTGAAGAACTTATCAATGAATTGGCTAACTTTGGGGTACATATTCACTCTACAGGAGGTGAAACTGCCGATGTAGGTGATTTAGTCCGCACTATCATTGTCGATTCCACTGTAACAGCACGTATGAAACGTAGTGAAGTGATTGATAATGCAAACATCAAAGCAGGCAATGTAATTGTAGGATTGGCTTCTTATGGGCAAGCTACTTATGAAACTTCTTATAATGGTGGTATGGGTAGCAACGGACTTACCTCAGCTCGACACGATGTTTTCAACAAATCATTAGCAAATCAATTCCCTGAAAGTTTTGATCCTTCAGTTCCTGATGAGCTTGTATATGTAGGAACTAAACACCTCACTGATAGTGTTGTAGGTTCTCCTATAGACGCTGGAAAACTTGTCCTCTCCCCTACCCGCACCTATGCTCCTATTATCAAAAAAATATTAGAAAAATATGACAATACCCAAATATGTGGAATGGTACATTGTAGTGGAGGAGCACAAACTAAAATATTGCATTTTATAGATAATTTGCATATTGTTAAAAACAATCTCTTCCCCGTTCCTCCTCTCTTTCAACTTATTCAAGAAGAATCTAAAACCGATTGGAAGGAAATGTACCAAGTATTTAACTGCGGTCATCGTATGGAACTCTATGTACCTGAAGCTATTGTCGAGGATTTGATAGCTATCTCAGAATCTTTTGGCGTACCGGCTCAAGTAATAGGATATGTAGAGGCTTCTGATAAAAAATGTCTAACTATAAAAAGCGAATATGGTACTTTTGAATACTAAATTAAACATACGAACTGATGTACGATGGGCATTTACCTATTTCGTTATAGTAGTGTGCTTGGGTATCTTTATGCGCTCAGTACAAGTAGCCGACTATCCTTTTGTATTCAATTATCGGAATATTGTGCACACCCATTCACACTTAGCTCTTTTAGGTTTTGTATACATACTACTTTCGGCTATCTTAGCGCGAACTTTTATCCCTTTCAACAATCAACTACACAAACGCTACCGTTGGCTATTCTACATCACCCAATTTTCAATATTAGGTATGCTCTGTAGCTTCCCTTTTCAAGGATATGGAGCCATTTCTATCAGTTTTTCATCAGTATTTATCATTTGTACCTACTTCTTTGCGAGATTCTTTATAAAATATGCAACCTCCCCTTTTGTAAAGATGGGTATCTTTTATCTTATTTTATCAAGTTTAGGAATATGGTTTATGCCTGTAACTATCGTAAAATTTGGTAAATTTTCTGAAATGTATATGTGTTCCATTGCCTTCTTTTTGCACTTTCAATACAATGGATGGATGCTTAGTAGCCTAATGGGACTCTTTGTGAAAAAATATGGTTGGGATATACAATACCCTCAACTTATCAAGCGCATATTTATCCTATTTCAAGCGGGAATTATAGGGTCGCTTTTTATCTCGTGGGTAGGCTATTTTAGTTATCCTATCTACTATATCGTTGGGGGAGTTTCTGTGCTTATTTGGCTTACCTCTGTAATAATGATATTGCGCCTATACCTAAAAACTCAACCAAAGAGCTTTTTAGCAACGGTTTTTATCAGTTTTTTTATTGCCAAAGTAGCAATGATGTTCACTGGTGCTTTCCCTGTGCTTACCCCCTATTTATTTAAAAACATCGACCTGTTAATTAGTTATTTGCACTTCAATTTTCTGGGGATTGTAACCATAGGTCTTCTGCTGTTTTTAGAAGATGTTTATAAAGTAAACCGTTGGCTTATTTATCTATTTCTCTTTTGTTTTATCACCACCGAAGGATTAATCACCTATAAGGGATTTTCAGTTATTGGAAACTACCCTATTTTTAGCAATTTTTATGAGTATTTGTGGTTATTCACTGCTCCTTTTTACTTCCCTGCAATAGGGTGGCTCATCGGTAGTTTTAAAATAAAATAACGTAGAATGTTTCATTTTTCGAATATAAATACTACTTTTGCAAATTAGTTAGTGCAATTAGGCACATCTTTTGATATGGTAATAGAACGTTTAAAGTTAATAACAAAGTTTATGAATAAAACAAAAATTTGGTCGGTTCTTGTAATGTTGTTGTTTTCCACTCCATTTTTTGCCCAAAACAACGAGCGTAAAAAGGTAGATGGCGTGGCAGCTGTAGTAGGTGATTATCTAATTTTAGAATCGGATATCGACAAAGCGTATATTGATTTGCAACAACAAGACGTAGATACCCGTGAAATCAACCGTTGCCAGATGTTAGGCAAACTGATGGAGGATAAACTCTATGCTCACCAAGCTGTGCAAGATAGTGTGAAGCTCACCGATAGCGAAGTACGCGACCAAGTGAACCAACGTATTGAGTTTTTAACTGCTCAATTAGGGGGTGACATCAAAAAACTATTACAGTTCTACAAAAAAGATGACGAACAATCTATGCGCGACGAACTTTTCAACCTTTTAAAGGTGAGTATGCTCGCTCAGCGTATGAAACAACAAATTATAAAAGATGTAGAAGTAACTCCTGAAGAAATACGCACCTTCTTCAATGCTATACCAGCCGATGAGCGTCCGCATTTTGGTACTGAATTAGAAATAGCTCAAATTGTGGTAAACCCAGTTGCCCCCAAGAGTTCAGTACAAAAAGTAATAGATCAACTCAATGATATTAAAAAGGATGTAGAGGAAAATGGTATGAGTTTTTCTACCAAAGCCATTCTTTACTCTCAAGATCGTGCTACTGGCGGACAAGTCCTTACTTTCAACCGTAATTCTGCTTTCGATAAAGCTTTCAAGGATGTAGCTTTCTCCTTGCAAGAAGGCGAAATATCTAAACCTTTTGAGTCAAGTTTCGGTTGGCATATTATCCAAATGGACAAGATTCGTGGTAAAGAAGTGAGTGTACGCCACATTTTATTAATGCCTGATATCCCTGAGGAAGCTCTCAACGAAGCTAAAGAAAAAATAGCTAAAATACGCGAACGCATCATTAACAAAGAACTTACTTTTGATGAGGCTGCACGTAATTTCTCTGATGAAAAAGAAACTCGTAACGATGGCGGTCAGCTTATCAACCCTGAAGATCTTTCTACTCGTTTTGAACTTACCCGTATAGAGCCTACCCTTTACGCACGTATTTCAGACCTAAAAGATAATGAGGTGTCAGTACCTTTCCTCGATGAAGACAGAACAGGTAAAAAGACTTATAAGATTTACCAAATTACAAACCGTATTGATGAACACCAAGCCGATTTTGTAAAGGACTACGTAAAAATACAAGATTTAGCCCTCAAAGAAAAACAGCTAAAAGCTATCAACAAGTGGATGAAAGAACACATTGAAAAGACTTACATTTCAGTAAATGGAGAATATAAAAATTGTAAGTTTGAAAATAACTGGCTGAAGAAATAATTTCCTCTTATCTTCAATGGGAAAATATCTAAAAAATAAAAAGTGAGAAACAAAACTATCATAAGTTTTATTTCTCACTCTTTTATTACCAATATAAATACTTTATCAAGAAATTCTAAACACTAAAGACTCCAAAGGGGTTATATCTACTCGCAATCTTCCTTTGCCATTTTCTATATATAGGGTAGTTTGCTTTTCGTGGTAAAGAGCATCGCTAAGGGTATATGTACCGTCATTCAAGAACCAACTGCCTAGCAAATAGGCTGGCAATTGCAAATCAAAACCATAGCTTTCGTGTTCACTAAAATTGCACACCATCACCCATTGCTCTTCTTCATTCCCTCTCGCAAAACTATACACTTTGTCGTTGTAATAAACGGTGTGCTCTCGATTGTATTGATGCAAATCAATATAAGCACCATTGACCTTTAAATTGAGTAATCGCTGATAGAAATCACGTAATGCTCGCTCTGAATTACTAAGCTGACCTCCATCATACTGTTTGTTGTTCACCCACCGTTGATGAGCAGGGACTCCTATATAATCAAAAATAGAAGTACGCGACGGACTGCCAAAACCTGCCCATTCTGCCGCTCTCTCTCCCACCTCCTGACCAAAATACACCATCACCGGTGACTCGCTAATGAGGGTAGAAACTACCATTGCAGGTTTAGCCTTTTCGGCATAGCCTGCAAATTCTGGTGAGGCTATACGTTGCTCATCGTGGTTTTCTAAAAAATGCAACATACGGTCTGAAATATCAGAGAGGTTGTTTTGTATAGGGGCAATTGCATCAGTGGTATGTCCGTAGCTAACGATAGCTCGTAGTGTATCATATAGCTGTACTTTGTCATAGAGGTAATCCATCTTGCCTATGTGCAAGTAAGGGCAATATTCATTGGGGTTGTATACCTCAGCCAGCAGAAAAGCCTCTGGGTTATGATGTTTTATAGTCGAATTGAGATAACTCCAAAACTCCACAGGTACCATTTCAGCCATATCATAACGAAATCCATCTACACCTTTCCCAAGCCAATACAAAACAATATCTTTGAACTTTTGCCAAGTATTAGGCACAGTTTTGTCTTGCCAAAAATGGTAATGCACTTCTGTATCTTCACTCTCAAAACCTATAGGTAGTTCTGGAAAATCCTTAATACCGTCAGGGCGTACGCCATAATTGAGCTTTACGGTTTCATACCAATCATTGCGATCGGGCTGAGAAGCACGCGCCCCATTACCTGTCCATTTAGCAGGAAACTCGTGATACTCGCCATAAATACCTTCAGGTAGTTTAAAAGCCTCGTTGGGATTATAATAGAAATTGTTATTTATAGTATAAGTTACCGAAACATCATCATCTTCCCCAAAACCTCTTACTCCCTCAGGTTTAGCAATACTCTCATAACGGCGTGCCACGTGATTAGGCACTATATCCATAATCACTTTCAGTCCGCACTGGTGCGTACGTGCAATAAGGGCTTCCCACTCCTCCAAACGTTGTGCGGGATTGTCAGCAAGGTCTGGGTTTACAGTGTAATAATCCTTTATGGCATAAGGAGAACCCGCGCGTCCTTTTACTACCGCCGGAAAGTCATTACTGATGCCATAAGCTGTATAATCAGTAGTGAGTGCGTGATGTAACACCCCTGTAAACCATATATGTGTAGCTCCTAATTTTTTTATTTCTAATAGAGCCTTCTCAGTAAAATCCGAAAACTTACCCACTCCATTTTCATCTTTAGTGCCCCACGCTTTATTGGTAGTATTAGTATTCCCAAAAAGCCTTGTTAACACTTGGTAAACTACTATTTTTTCGTTCATTTTAAACTGTTTTTAGCTTCTTCTAATAACTCAATAAATACATCATAGTCAATCTTATGACTTATCATATCCTTATTAATTAGCTTGATAGTAGGTGTTTCTACAAAGAGATTACCATTATCATCATAACTAACTAATGCTATATATTTATCATCTATATAAATCTCAGCTACTAAATTGTCATAATTACAATCGCTACATATTAATATTTCTTTCTTCATATAGCAACTCTTCTTCAAAAAATCTTCTACTGCTACCTAATAAAATGTAAAAAGGCTTACTATCTTTAAAATGCCAATATCGATCTTTTATAATAGCTTGTTTTCCACTGGCTACTACCGATACCAAAGTACCTATTTCTAAAAAACTACCTTCTATAACTTTCATAGCTTCTTTTCGTATAATGAATACTTTATCACCATAAGATATTTTATAATATGTACTTAAATCTTCAAGGATAGTAAATAACTTTCCTTGCGGATTTAATGCTTCAAACATTTCTATTCCACTGTTATCTAATAAAATATTGTCTTTATTCTTGTTCAACAACCAAAAACAAATTCCATATAGCATCACTAAAATAGTTTTAATCGTTGTATCTCTTTTTAATCTAATCGTATTGTATCTTACCTATATCGGGAAATCTCTCCAAAAAGTTTCTTGTTTCTTTCATCGTTTTGAGTTTTATTGTAATACTTTCCAAAAAAGGAAATATTTCAGGAACAAGCCAAGACAAATCTTCTGATCTAAACGAATTGGTAGCAATACGTAAACGGCGCAGTTGCTTCACCTCTTTGATACTGAAAATATCAGTGAGTTCTTTCATATTCATCAACGAAAGATAGGTAAGTTGTTTTAGTTTGGCAAGTGAAGGGAGTCTAGCAATTTTATTAGCTCCCAAAAACGATAAACTTTCTAAATGTATTAACCCCGAAATAAAACTGATGTCTTCTAACTTATTGCTATTAAATAGCAACAACTCTTTCAAATTAGGCATCTTCTTGTCGAGATCTGTACTTTGTAGCCCTTGAACTTCCAAAAACTCCATAGCGGGCATTGCTTGAACTAAATCTGTTTGTAAGCCTCTCACATTCATTTTCTTTAATGATTGCAACATTGATAGCTCTTGATGTTGTTTTTTTGTTAGAGGAAGTTCTAAGTTAATCTTTTCTAATTTATGGCAAGCTTCCAAAGGTGTAAGACTTAGATTTTTATCATACCGAAGTGCCAAAACTAATTCTTTTAGATTTTGAAAATATTCAATACCTTTGAGCGAATCAAATCCCCAATCTCTATTGCTAATAAACACTTGCTCTACATTCCATACACTTTTAAAATCCTCTATATTTATCCAAGCCTCTTGATTGTTTTCTCTTAGCAATTGCAATATAAACACCGATTTATGAGGCTGTGCGAGCACCTCTGATAGCACTTGTAACTTCTCAGATTTAGGAGATTCCTCAAAACGAAGCCTAATAATATGATTCTCTATTTCTTTTAGTTGTAAAATAGTTTTATCACTCGCGTTATTTATCTCTAATAAAGCGAGATTATTTCCATCATAATCTAAATAAAATTGAATTTCTTTGTTCATTATCAACTTTCATCTGGTATTATCCAAAGTGCAATATCTCGTTTCTCTATTTCATCTATTATTTTTAGAACCTTATGTTTTTCTATTTCTAATACTTTTAAATTCTTAATAAGCGATATATCATCTATTTCTTTGATAAAATCATTGTCATACAAACAGAGCCTTTTTAAATTTGGCAATTGCTCTAAGCCTTCTAAACTTTCTATTTCGGAGCCATAACTCACATCCAAATGCTCAAGAGATTTCAACTTGCTAAACGGAAGAAAGTTTTTAAAAGGACAAGATAGCATCTCAATATATTTTAATTTTTTGCGTACCTCCAAGCCATCAAAAGTTTGAGGGTCATCATAATAAGTATGAACTGCATACAATTCTCGCAAATTAGGAGTATTTTTAAATGAAGAAAAATCAAAACCTTTTAACTTTATATGTAATTTTTTGAGCTTGGGCAATGTAACATCTATTTCTTTAAAATGTTCAGCATCCAATTTCTCAAGCAAAGGAATATAAGCTCCTTTCAAACTATTAACCGAATAAGGCAATACCAACTCCCGTAAAAAAGGTAAACATACATCTTTTAAACTATCTGTTTCAAAATCTCCTATATCTAAACTCCTCAAAGAAGGCAAATGAGCCTCTGCCAACGAATATACATAAGGATTTTCTTCTGGATAGTTTTGATTAGAAATAGTCAATTCTTTTAAAGAAGGTAACTGAAGAAATTGACAAAATCGCTTTGATTGGATAATGCCATCATAAATAAATAATTCCTTGAGCTTTTTAAATTTACTAAGTGCACTCAAATCATCTAAAGTGCACCTCAAAAAATTTATACTTTTTACAGTATCAGCAAAAGGCAAAAAATCATCAAATGATTTTATATCATTTTCTTTTAAAAATAATTCCACAGGTATTCCTCTGTATAATCGTATGAAATTGCCATACCCTTGATGGGAATAAATAATTTTTAAATTGTATTTATCGGTAAAATAGCTGTACATAAATAGCTGTATTATTAAAAAATACTTTGCCAAAGGTTTTATAGCCTGTTGTGCTACAACCTTTGGCAAAGTTATATTCTATTAATCAGTATCGCCCGTGCGACTTGTGCCCATAAGCATTAAGTAGGCTTTAAGAAATTCGTCGAGTTCGCCGTTCATTACGCTATCTACATCAGTAGATTCGTAATTAGTGCGTACATCCTTCACGAGTTTATAGGGGTGCATCACATAGTTGCGTATTTGTGAACCCCACTCTATCTTCATCTTGCCTGCCTCTATCTCATCGCGTTTAGCCTGACGCTTTTTGAGTTCTATCTCATACAACTGCGATTTGAGCAATTGCAACGCCTTGTTTTTATTATCAAGCTGACTGCGGGTCTCGGAGTTCTCAATAATAATTCCCGTAGGGTGGTGACGTAAGCGCACTGCTGTCTCTACTTTGTTTACATTCTGCCCGCCTGCTCCACTCGAGCGCATTGTCTCAAAGGTAATATCCGCAGGGTTGATTTCTATTTCAATAGTATCATCTGCCAGCGGGTATACATATACCGAGGCAAATGAGGTATGGCGTTTAGCATTGCTATCAAAAGGTGAGATGCGCACCAAGCGATGTACACCATTCTCTCCTTTGAGATAACCAAAAGCATATTCACCTTCAATTTCAATAGTAACTGTTTTAATACCTGCTACATCACCTTCTTGGAAGTTGAGCGTCTTTACCTTATACTTTTGGTTGTTGCACCACATTGTGTACATTCGCAAGAGCATTGAAGCCCAGTCGCAACTTTCAGTACCGCCTGCTCCTGCAGTAATTTGCAGTACAGCACTCATCGCATCGCCTTCATCAGAGAGCATATTGCGAAATTCCAATGCCTCAATAGCGTGTAGGGCTTGTGCGTATTGCTGGTCTACCTCGTCGGCAGTAGCTTCACCTTCTTTAAAGAAGTCAAGTAATACCTCCACATCCGAGGTAAGACTTTCAGCTTCCTCATAATCTTCTACCCATTTCTTTTGAGTGCGAAGTTCACGCATCACCTTTTCAGCCTCTTTGGCATTATCCCAAAAGTCAGGTGCAAAAGTCTTCTCTTCTTCGTTACTTATTTCAATACGTTTGGCATCTATGTCAAAGATACCTCCTTAACGCACCCAGGCGATTCACTAAATCCTTAACTTGTTCGTTATTTGTCATTTCTTATTTCTTATTTCTTATTACTTATTATATTACTATACCCTATCCCCTCTTATCTCTTACCTCTTATCTCTTATCTCTTACCTCTTATCTCTTACCTCTTACCTCTTATCTCTTACCTCTTACCTCTTACCTAAACCTAAACTTTTAGTATCTCAGCTTCTTTTGCAGCTAATACTTCCTCTACCTTTTTGATGTATTTATCGGTGAGTTTTTGTACGCGTTCTTCGGCATCTTTCTTGATATCGTCAGAAGTTTCTACTTTTTTGATTTCCTTATTAGCATCTTGTCGAGCATTGCGCACACTGATTTTAGCATCTTCGCCTTCACCCTTAGCTTGTTTTACAAGTTCACGACGACGTTCTTCGGTAAGTGGTGGAACAGTGATAATCACCATTTCGCCATTATTCATTGGGTTAAAACCTAAGTTAGCTATCTGGATAGCTTTCTCAATAGGTTGAATCATTTTCTTTTCCCAAGGCTGAATAGAAATGGTACGTGAGTCGGGAGCTGACACGTTAGCTACCTGACTAAGAGGGGTTTGCGCTCCGTAATAATCTACCATTACGCTGCTTACCATTTGCGGACTTGCCTTACCTGCGCGAATATTGCCCAAAGCCTTGTCCAAGTGTTGCAACGCCTCTTGCATCGCCTCGTTTGTAGTGTCTAAGATAATATTAATTTCTTCGTTCATTGTATATTGTTTTATTTATTAGTATTAGTTTTATTAGATAATAACTTTTTAATTTTCATTTGTAGATTATTGTTCTTCTTATGAAAGAAGAAAATACCGACAATCAATAAAATTGTCAATAATGGTTGTATAATCACAAACAAATAGATGTTCACTGCTTCATAAGTAGTTCCAAAAGAATCTGCTAATAAATACAAGCCTTCCACTGCAAGGTCAAAACATCTATGTAATAGATTTTGTTCCATTAGCATTGTGCTTCTAATTCTTTAATAAAGCGCCTTTTCGCTCTGTATTGTATGTATTTAACTACAAAAAGTAGTAAAAGAGCAATATCTACCATAGGCATTAGAAAAATAAAGACAATAACATTCACTTCTTTATAGGTAAACCCTGTAAAATTTGCCAATGATTGCATTACTTCACAACACCAATTGAATAATACTTCCATTAATCATTTTAATCATTAACCATTAACCATTAATCATTAACCATTAATCATTAACCATTAATCATTAACCATTAATCATTAATCATTAACCATTAATCATTAACCATTAATCATTAACCATTAATCATTAATCATTAACCATTAATCA
This sequence comes from Capnocytophaga genosp. AHN8471, assembly GCF_016806945.1. Classification (NCBI taxonomy): domain Bacteria; kingdom Pseudomonadati; phylum Bacteroidota; class Flavobacteriia; order Flavobacteriales; family Flavobacteriaceae; genus Capnocytophaga; species Capnocytophaga genosp. AHN8471. The sequence goes on along the minus strand of NZ_JAESPJ010000004.1, from coordinate 128,812 downwards.
TTAACCATTAATCATTAACCATTAATCATTAATCATTAACCATTAATCATTGTCCTTATTTCTTCTTGTATATTTCTTCAAAAGGCAGTCTAAAGCGTTCTCCCCTAATGCCTTGATCTTCACGCAGTCCGCAAGATACGAGCATATTCACTTCTGCTCCATAAGGCAGGTGTAATATCTTTTTTACGCGTCGGCTATCAAAGCCTTCTATAGGACAGGTGTCATAGCCTGCTTCTGCCATTGCCAGCATAAAGGTTTGCGCTACCAATCCGCAACTCTTGTGTACATTCACCCGCATATCACTTTCAGAAACGAGTTGCATCATAGGGCGAAACCAACTGCTAACTACCCCAAAAGTCTTGCGCAAAAGACCCAAAAGACCAAAACACCTGCTAAAGAGAAAAGGCATCAGCTGGTTGTAAAACTTCTCTTGTTCCTTGATGCGCTTGGCTTGTTTCTCTGGCGGACTATTGCGCTGTATATTACCGCGTTCAAACTCTAGAACCTTCTTGGCGTGCAGACGGTGTTTGTCTTGTCGGGCAACGAATACTACCATTTGCTGTGCTGTAGTAGCCGTTTCTTGGTCAAGGCAAGCGTGTCCCAGTTTTTTGAGTAGTTCCTTATCGGTGATGTGATATACTTCATACAACTGCATATTATACGTGGTAGGAGCCAGAGTAGCCAATTTAAGGCACTCCCGCACCTTCTCTTCACTAATAGGCGTAGGAGCGTAATAACGCACTGCCCTTCTAAAATCTAAAATGTCTTTTAACATATTGTTTATTTGTTGTTACTTGTTAGAGAATGATGAGAAACTCAGAGGACTTGGAGTTTTATAAGGGGCTCCGAGTTACTTATCACTACACTTTGCCAAAGGTCGTAGCACGACAAGCAATTATAAACTTTGGCAAAGTTTATATCAAAATCTAATCATTAATCATTAACCATTAATCATTAAAATCTTCACCCTAAGTGAAACCTTTAGCTTCTTATAAAAGAGCTAAAAGATCATACAACACACGGGATTATTGCTCTAATTGTCTCCATACTTGTATCAATCCAATTGCGTGAATACCTCCAATGATTATACAAATAGCAGAACTATACCACAAAAAGGCTTGAGTATTGTCTATATCGGGTTTTATGAAAAAACCTCCTATTCCCCGTATAAGATATACTGATGTAATGCAAAGAATAACCCAACGAGTATAAGGGAGAACGAAAGAATGATAAGCTCCAGCAAACGCATATATACCCCATCCAAATAATAATAAGGCAATTGCTAATGTGAGTAGATGAGGAAAAATACGTCCCTCTTTTACCATTTGTACCATAGATTGCCCTGCACCAAAAAATTGATACCAAGATGCACCAAAGATTATAACTCCTATATGTAGAAAACCAACAAGAATATTTACCAATCCTCCTGCTAATAACCAATAATTCATAGTTGTAATATTTTGATAAAAAATTAGTGTTTTTATATGTTACCCCCTTGTTGGAGTATTTATTTTTAGAAAGTGATGAGAGCCTCTGAGAAGCTTAGGGCTTTCAGAAAATCTCCAATTCACTTATTCAACAATCATTAACCATTAACCATCAATCATTAACCATTAACCATTAACCATTAACCATTAACCATTAATCATTAACCATTAATCATTAACCATTAATCATTAACCATTAATCATTAACCATTAATCATTAACCATTAATCATTAACCATTAATCATTAACCATTAATCATTAACCATTAATCATTAACCATTAATCATTAACCATTAATCATTAACCATTAATCATTAACCATTAATCATTAACCATTAATCATTAACCATTAATCATTAACCATTAACCATTAACCATTAACCATTAACCATTAACCATTAACCATTAACCATTAACCATTAACCATTAATCATTAACTACGGTTCCTACATTTTCCCCTGCTACTACTTTAGCGAGATTGCCTTTTTTGTTCATATCAAATACAATAATAGGCAAATGGTTCTCTTGGCTAAGAGTAAAAGCCGTCATATCCATTACTTTAAGGTTTTTATCAATACATTCATTGAAAGAGACGTGACTAAACTTCACTGCATCAGGGTTTTTCTCAGGGTCTGCAGTATAGATACCATCTACGCGAGTCCCTTTGAGGATTACATCCGCATTGATTTCAATAGCGCGAAGTACAGCTGCCGAGTCAGTTGTAAAGTAAGGATTACCAGTTCCTGCCCCAAAGATAACTACACGCCCTTTCTCTAAGTGGCGTACAGCACGACGTTTGATAAAAGGCTCAGCGATAGCTTCCATCTTAATGGCTGTTTGCAAACGGGTGAAGATACCTTCATCTTCCAACGCACTTTGTAGAGCGAGCGAGTTGATAACAGTCGCAAGCATTCCCATATAGTCGCCTTGCACCCTGTCCATACCATTGCTGGCACCTGCTACCCCACGAAAGATATTCCCGCCACCAATCACGATAGCTACTTCTACTCCTTGTTTTACTACCTCTTTTATCTCGGTAGCGTATTCTTTTAATCGAGCAGGGTCAATACCGTACTGGCGACCCCCCATAAGGGCTTCCCCACTGAGTTTAAGTAAAATACGTTTATATTTCATTTCAATTGATAATTGACTTAATTCACTAATTTTGAGGGCAAAAATAAAGAAAATAGAAGTATTACACAAATTATTTTAAGGATTTATAGAACACTTTGTCAAAGACTTAGATCTTTAATAAAGCATCTATAAGTCGAAAACAACTGATAATCATTCAATTGTTATAATTTTATCTGGGGTTGCTATATGAGTAAGACGAACATCAGTAGGAAGGGAAATAGACGAAAAATTTTCTTCAGGTAAAAAAAATGAAAGCCCTATTTTAAGAGTTTCTGGGAGGCATTCTGCTAAAAATCGGTCATAGTAACCTCCTCCGTAACCTATACGATTACCATAGAGGTCACAAGTGAGAAGGGGGACAAACACTACTTCTATTTTATGTGCAGAAATAGCAATTCCATCTTTAGGTTCTGGCACTCCCCAACTATTTGTTTGTAAAATAGTGTCTTTAGTAAATGGTATAGAAGTAAGAGTTCGCATTTCGGAGTTCATTTTTGGCACCACTACTTGTTTGTTTTTTTCATAAAGAAGTTGTAGAATAGGGGTTGTATCAACCTCATTGAGTTTTTTAATAGATAGGAATAGGTGATAACAATTATATTTCCATATATCACATAGTGAAAGCTGCTGAGCGATTTGTAGGCTCATCATCTCTCGCTTAGCTACCGATAAGGCTGTGCGTTTTTGTTTGTAGAGTTGCCGTAATTCTTTCTTGGTCATTTGATTAAAAGGGATTGTATTTCGGTAATGTCTCCATTGAAAACATTAAAGTCTATCTTCACTTTAGCCCCTGCAGTAATGCCATTTTCAGTAAATTGCCACATCTTCCAAGTAAATACCGAAGTAGGCACCGATACATTGTTGTAGTTAGCTACCCAAAGATGATAACTCTTAAAAGTAGGGTACAAATAATCTTCATAAAAACTGATATAAGTATAAAGTATAGGTTTGCGTTTGTAGCGTTTTTCAACGAGGTCTAACCACGTTTGTATATCTTTAAGGAACTGTTCTTTTGTTTTTTTCTTAGGCAACTGTTCTACATCTAATATAGGCAGGAAATCACCCTTTTCAAGCGTAGTGTTTTTGAGGTAAGATTGAGCTTGTAACACAGGATCTTCATCGGGACGATAGTAGTGATAAGCTCCTCGTATCAGTTGATGTTTTTTAGCTTCCTTCCAAAAGTGAATGAAGTTTTTATCGGTAGCTTCGTTGCCCATTGTCGCTCTAAAAATAGTAAATTGCAAGGGGTAACGAACTGTTTTGTTTTTGATGTAAAGGCTATCCCATTGTATTTCATCGCGTTCCTGATAGTGAGAAAGGTCAATACCGAATACTTTGTCGTAATACAAACTCACTATGCGTTCAATACGCGCACTCTCATAAGTAGAATTCATTTTGCGAGAAGTGAGTTTATTGAGGATTTTTTGATAAAGGGCTGGATAATAGTTTCTAATATAAAAAGCACCTCCTACCCCCAACAACAAAAGACACGCTAAAAATACACTTAAGTATTTGAAAGCGTTAGACTTTTTTCTTCTGAGGGCACGAGGTGCCTTTCTTTGTTTTTTTCTCATTTATATGATAGAGAGGTTATTATTTTATAGGTGTTTTAGGTAGGGTTACCTCTCCAGGGTCTTTCCAAAGACCATCTTTAATAGCGCGTTTTTTAGCAGCTTCAGCACGTTTTTCGCTATCGGGGTGTGAACTCATCATTTTCTGAAATTTGCTTCGAGTGTCACCCCCTGAAAGTAAAGCCATTTTTTTGAATGCAGTGTAAACAGCTACTACGTTATAACCGTGTTTTTTCATAAAGTTATAAGCGTATTCATCAGCTTGTGATTCTTGCTTTTTACTATGTTTAGCATCAAGCATAGCATTAGCCATCTCTCCAAGTTCGGTGTCGCTCAAAGCTCTCACTGCTCCTGAAGCTGCTCCTGCAGCATCTTGGGCTGCTGCACGCATATAAGCTGATTTAATGGCATCTTTAGTATCTTCATTTTTCACATGACCTATTTCGTGACCAATGATTGCCAAAAGTTCATCATCAGTCATCAAATCCATCAATGAAGAGAATACACGCACACTACCATCAGCACAAGCAAAAGCGTTGATATCAATCACGTGATACACTTTGTAGTTAAGGTTGAGTCCATCTTCGCTCTTGTGCTTGCCAAAAAGGCGATTTAAACGCTTGGTATAAGGACTTTTACTATCGGTCACTGGATTGTGCTTATCCATCCATTCTACCGATTCTTTCGAAAGTTTTTTAGCATCTTCGTTGCTAAAAGCAAGTGCTTGAGCGCCTTTAGAAACAGCGCTTGCAGCCTTTCCTAAATTAATTTTCTGAGCTTGGCAAAAACCAAATACTCCTACGCATAACGCAGTTAAGATAATTTTTTTCATCGAAAAATTCTTTTTAATTAATGCGACAAATGTAATACTTTTTTAATACACTACAAAATGTTTCTCATTTTTTTATTTTTTTAATCCCCTCTTTTTTACTAATTTTGCCGCAAAATTTGAAAAAATGCTTATCATAGGAATTACAGGCGGTACTGGTTGTGGTAAAACTACCGTTGTTAATCAAATAATTAAAGAACTTTCTGGCGAAGAAGTGACCGTTATTTCACAAGATTCTTACTATAAAGACTTGAGTCATTTATCGTTTGCCGATCGCACTAAAATAAATTTTGACCACCCCAATTCTATAGATTTTGATTTGCTAAAAGAACACCTTTTGGCTCTCAAAGAAGGTAAATCTATTAAAAGTCCTACCTATTCGTTTGTAGAACACAACCGCACTCCCGAAACTGTTTTGGTAAACCCTACAAAAGTGGTAATTGTAGAAGGCATTCTCATCTTTGCCCATCCTGATATTCGCCAATTATTTGATATTAAAATTTTTGTCCATGCCGACTCCGATGAGCGACTTATCCGCCGTATTAAACGTGACATTACTGAACGCGGCAGAGATGTGAGCGAAGTACTCAACCGTTACCAAACTACTCTCAAACCTATGCACCTCGAATTTATAGAACCTGCTAAAGAATTTGCCGATATTATTATTCCTAACAATCGCCGCAATACTGTAGCTATAGAAATCCTCAAAACTCTTGTTCACAATCGTATTTTTCAACAATAATGAAAAAAACAGCTAATTTTTCGTCTATTTTCAAAGGATACAAAAAATACCTCGTCGTAGGGGGGGTATTTACTATCTATATGCTTTTTTTTGACAATGCTTCCTTTTTGGTACATCGGAATATGAACAGTGAATTAGACAAACTCACACGACAAAAACAATTCTTACAAAAAGAAATTGAAAGAGATAAAAAAGAATTAGAAGCCCTCTATACTGATGAAGGTAAAGAAAAATTAGGACGTGAAGTGTATTATTTAAAACATGACGATGAAGAAGTTTTCATCATTGAATATGACACCATTAATTAGGTGTTAGAAATTAGTACAATAATTCTATCTGTTTGAGAGAAAATTTTTTAATTACCTCTTCAGTTGCTACTATCAACTCTCCCATAGAAGTAACACCTTTTATAATTCCCATAAAATGTATTCCTTCAGGCAACCTAAAAGTTGATACTTTTTCTAAACGAAACAAATACTTTCTGTATACATTATATATCTCCTCAAAGGAAATTTTCTCTATTACTCTTAATTCTTTCTCTAAATTACTAACAATGCGCTTCATTAGCTGTTCTATATCTAAATCCTTCTTGACAATATTTTTCAATGAAGAAGCTTTAGGCAAGCCTTCAAACTCTATTTGATTCACATTCAACCCTATACCTATGACACTCTTAGCTATTTGTTGCCCTTGTAATACATTTTCTATCAGTATTCCTCCTATTTTTTTATTATTAATTAAAATATCATTAGGCCATTTGATGCAAGGCTTTTCAGTGAATAAATGTTCTCTTAAAACATCTTCTACTGCCCTCACCACAGCTATAACAACCGACATATTTAGCAAAAAAGCGTGCTGTAACAATAGCTTTTTAGGGATAAAAAGCGTACTAAAAGTAAGATTTTGATAAGGCTCTGTTTGCCATTTTGCCCCATACTGTCCTACCCCTGCCGTTTGTTGGGGCGTCCACACGGTGAGAAAGTTAGGTAAAGAGGTTTCAGAATGTACGAGCTCTTTAAGATAGCGATTTGTAGAATCTACAGTTTTTAATTTGATAATATTCATAGCGCAAAAGTATAAATAATTTGTCAATTTATCAATTTGTTTATTAGTAAATTAAAAAAATATTACTACTTTTGTCCTCTCTATAATTTGTTAAAATGAAAACACCTATTTCTTACTATACTTTACAAGGTAATCTCTCTAACAAAACACTTGTATTTCTTCACGGTTTCTTAGAAGATAGTACTGTGTGGAATGCACTTTCTAAATCGCTTTCCGATACTTATAAGATATTGTGTATAGACCTTTTAGGACACGGAAAAACCCCTACTATTGCCCCCGTACACACTATGGAAATGATGGCTGATGAAGTAAAAGCTGTTTTAGACTATGAGAACATTTCTAAATGTATCTTAGTAGGACACTCTATGGGAGGCTATGTTGCACTTGCTTTTGCTGAGCGTTTCCAACAAAATATTGAAGGTTTAGTATTGCTCAACTCTACTCCCCTACCCGACTCTGAAGAAAAAAAAGCCAATCGCGACCGTGTATTGAAAGTTATTGAAAAAGAAAAAGAACTATTTGTACGTACAGCTGTTACTAATTTGTTTAGCGAAAAAAACCGCACTACAATGACAGTTGCTCTACAACAACTCATCAACATTGGTATCACAACACCTAATGAGGGGATTGTAGCCGCTTCTTTAGGAATGAAAGAGCGCCCCGATCGTACCTCAGTACTTCAACATCTTTCAGCTAAAAAACTCTTTATCTTAGGAAAAGAAGACACTTTAATTCCTTACCAAAAAATGACAGCTTTAGGCGAATCTATAGGAATGCAAAGTGCTGTATTAGAGGGCGGACATCTGGTATATATTGAAAACGAAGCAGCCACCATAGAGGTATTGCGTAACTTTATGAAACAAATATGAGAAAATACTTATTATTGATAGGCTTATTGACTGTAGCTTGTAACGAGCCTTCACCTAAAACAACTACTACACAAAGTAGTACAACAACTTCAAAAGACACTACAACAACTGTTGCAGAAGAAAAGTTAGCTCCTGTAGAAACACTCACTACTGATAATGTAATCCCCTTTCTCAATCAATATGAGAAAGAAAACAAAGAGCGTTTTGTACGCATCATTACCGATTATGGAAACATCGACATTGAATTGTTTAACGAAACTCCCTATCACCGCGCTAATTTTATCTTTCTCACCAAGCAAAAATATTTTGACGGCACTGTTTTTCACCGAGTGGTAAAAAATTTTGTCATACAAGGAGGCAATTCCGAAACTTGGGAAATAAGCCGTCGGAGAGCTGCCATAGGGTCTTATTTATTACCTCCAGATACCAAAAAAGGTTTCAAACACCATCGTGGCATTGTTTCTATGCCTAGTAGCGACATCGACAATCCACACCAATTCGCTTCACCCTATGAGTTTTTTATCGTAGTACAAAAACCTGGTGCATATCATTTAGACGATAACTATACGGCTTTTGGTAAAGTAATAGCAGGTATGGACGTGGTAGATAAAATCAATCAAGTACCTACCGAAGGTAAAGATGATTGGCCTACTAAAGATATCAAAATGAAAGTAATAATCCTTAATAAATAAACAAATGAAATACTATATTATCGCTGGAGAAGCATCGGGCGACTTGCACGCTGCTAACTTAATGAAAGCCCTTTTTGCTAAAGACCCTCAAGCAAACTTTCGATTTTGGGGAGGCGATCGTATGCAAAACGTGGGAGGTACCCTCGTAAAGCACTACAAAGATCTTGCCTTTATGGGTTTTTTAGAGGTATTGCTCAACTTGCGCACTATCCTCAAAAACATTAGTTTTTGTAAGAAAGACATCTCTGAATTTAAACCCGATATACTCATTTTTATAGATTATCCTGGGTTCAATATGCGTATTGCCAAATGGGCTAAACAGCAAGGCATCCCTACTCATTACTATATATCTCCTCAAATATGGGCATGGAAAGAAAATCGCATCAAAGCCATCAAACGCGATATAGATGCTATGTACGTCATTTTGCCTTTTGAAAAAGACTTCTATGAAAAGGAACATCAATACCGTGTACATTTTGTAGGACATCCCCTCCTTGATGCCATTGCTCAACGACAAGAAGTAGATGAGGTTACTTTTAAAGCTGAAAACGGCTTAGACCATCGTCCTATTATAGCCTTACTCCCTGGGAGTAGGAAACAAGAAATTGCTAAAATGCTAAAGATAATGCTCTCTATAGTAGACGACTATCACCAATATCAATTCGTAATTGCAGGCGCTCCTTCTATTGACTATCACTTTTACCAACGCTTTATCAAAGAGGAAAACGTACATTTTGTAAGCGGAAAAACCTACGATTTACTATCAATTTCGTATGCTGCTTTGGTAACCAGTGGTACAGCTACCCTTGAAACAGCCTTATTGAACATTCCCGAAGTAGTATGTTACAAAGGAAATTGGATTTCTTATCACATCGCTAAACGTATTATCAAACTAAAATATATCTCATTAGTGAATCTCATTATGGATAAACCGGTTGTAACTGAACTTATTCAAGGAGATCTTACTAAAAAGAACCTGAAGATAGAATTAGATAAACTCTCTACCTATCGCCACCGATATGAAGTATTTAAAGACTATGTTCAACTTAGAGAGAAATTAGGAGGTGAAGGTGCTAGTGAAAAAACAGCATCACTCATACTAAAACAACAACAATGAATTCCTTATCACAAAAATTTAATGCCGCTAATAAAGTGATTATATTCACACTAATAGCTTTTGGTATCACCCAAGGGTTAGTATATGGAGGAATATTCTCTCAATCACAACTGAACCAATGGCTATGTGTACCTCAACAAATATCCCTATTTTTAGAACGACCTTGGACACTGCTCAGTTATGCTTTCTACCACGTGAATATAGAACATTTGTTTTGGAATATGCTTTTTTTGTTCTTCTCTGGACACATATTTTTCCGTCTTTTCAAAGCTAAAACTTTCATAAGCGTTTATTTTTTTAGTTTGATAGGAGGAGGTATTGCATTTTTATTATGGGGTTATATCACTCCCGAAATAGCTAACAACAAAGCCTTGTTAGGAGCTTCGGCAGCTGTTATAGGTCTTTTGTTCTTCGTAGTTACTATTTTCCCCTCATATAAAATATATGTCTTTAGTTTTAGAATCCGATTATTGTTTTTCCTTCTCGCCCTTATATTATTTGATTGTATAGATATTTCTAATAATTTTGGAGGAAAAATAGCCCATTTTGGAGGAATTTTAAGCGGAATATTAGTCGGTTTTAGTTATAAACACCTCTTTTCTCCCAAGAAAAGCCCCAATACTCTTTCTACACCTTCTATTATAGAACCTCAAACGCCTCATATATCCGAAAACCAAAGAATTAAACAACACCAAATTCAAAAATTATTCAACAAAATTAATACCAGTGGCTATGATAGCCTTACCGACGAAGAAAAAAAATATCTTTTTCAAGCCACTAAAGAAAATGAGTAATTGTATGTTAAAAAATATCTATAAAAGTTAATTAATGTTAATATTTCACGTTGACTATTTATTTAACATGCTTTTAACTTTTTAGATTAGATAGTTTTTGTACTTTTGCCACAAATAGTTGAATGATTTTTTGATTTATGACGATGAGAAAACTTTTATTATTAACCCTTATCATTACCTTAGTAGGCTGTAAAAAACAACCTACAAATAGTACTTTTTTTACAGGTTTCTTTCCAAACTCTAAAGATTCATTAGTGGTTTTATATGCTAATGATACTCCTATTGACACCACCTTCCTGAACAAAGATAAGAACTTTACTTTCTCTTTAAATATCAAAGAAAGTAAATTGTATAATTTTGAAATAGGAGGAAAATATCAATATGTATTTTTAGAACCTTTGGATAGTTTAGTGGTTTATGCTAATACTTTGCGCTTTGAGGAGAGTATTTCTTTTTCAGGAAAAGGATCGGCTATCAATAACTTTTTGCTTTCACAGCTAAGTAACATCGATATCCAAAGTGATGAATTGAAAAAATATCATTCCCTCCCTCCTATAACATATAAAGAAAAAATTGATTCCATTTTGATAATAAAGAAAAAAGAGTGTGATAATTTTATAAAAAATCATCCTTATCTCTCTGAAAAAGCTAAAAATATAGCCTTAGTGAGCAGTATATTCCCTCTCTATAAAGAGATTGAAATATATCCATTTATATATCAAGATAAGAATAAAAATCTTACAAACCACCTTTTACCCTCTGATTTCTACAACTATAGGAGACAAATTGACTATAATAACTCCTTTTTAGAATACTACCGACCTTATTATAGCTATATGGTAATGTATGTGAATAACTTAGCCTTTACAAAGTACACTCACAACAATAGTACCTTAGTAGATCTAAACCGAGAGTTAGGTTTTCACTTAGAGAAAATTAAAATTATTGATAGCTTGTTTAATAAAGGAAGTTTGAGAGATAATCTATATCGAAATGCCGCTTATGCTTATATCTTTAACATTCAAGAACATGCTCAATATCAAGATTATTTTGATAAATTTGCAAAGTATAATAAGGATAATGAACACAAAGCTGAATTAGATAAAGTGTTTAAAAATGTAATCGCTTTGCAAGCTGGACAAATCCCCCCCGATTTCGATTTGATAGACACCAAAGGCTCTCTCACTAAGTTTTCAGCAATACAAAAACCCGAAGTAACCATATACTACTTTTGGTCAGTAAACCAAAGAGAACTCTCTAACTTGATTTTTAATAGAATCGCTCAACTGAAAAGTCTATTCCCTAATGTAAAATTCGTTGGTATTGATATAGGGCAAGATAAAAACCAATGGCGCAAGAGAATTTCTGAAAATCAATGGACAGACCAATATCACTCCATCAACTTTATGGATTTGTCTCAGAAATTCCTTATCAACAATATCAATAAATCAGTAATTATAGATAAAAACGGGCGTATCATATCAGCTTTTGAAGATATATTCAGCCCTAACTTAGAAAAAATTTTATTGTATAAAGCATCTTAAATTTATGTCTGACCAAATTGTCAATTTCATTATGTATTGTATCCCTGCGCTTATTGTAGGGGCTATTGCTTTCTATTTCTTTAGAATGCACATTCAAAACGAGGATAGAAAACGTTTTTTCTTACTACAACAAGAAAACCAAAAATACACTTTACCTATCCGTTTGCAGGCTTATGAGCGTATGACACTCTTCTTGGAACGCATTACTCCTCAACAACTCTTTTTGCGCATCCCTCCCCACAACTTTTCTAAACAAGAGTACGAAATACTTCTCGTGAATTCTATAGATGAAGAGTTTGAACACAATTTGGCACAGCAAATATATTTAAGCGGACAATTGTGGCAAATCATCAGAACAGCTAAAATAGCTACTATTCACATAATTCGGAAAGCTGCTCATAATGATGAACTAAAAGATTCACAAGCAATGGTAGAGGGTATATTTAAAGAGTTTGCCGAAAAAGCAACTCCATCAGCTAATGCATTAAGCCACTTAAAAGAAGAAGTAAAACAATTTTTAAGATAAAATTGTCACATAATTAAACGTTATAGAATTAGCCAAAGTTTTTTTACTTTGGTTATTTTTCTTACAAATCAACTAATTGACTAATTGACAAATTATTTAATTGGCTAATTTCAAACCAATGAATATCTTTATTCTTACAAAACCAAGTGTATTGTCGCTTTGCAAAACGCCGTGTATTTTTCTTAATTTCTTCAATAGCAAAATCTAAAGATGTTTTTCCTTCAAAAAAATCAAATAATTCTCTATATCCCACTGTTTGTAAGGCATTGAGTTCCTTATAAGGAAAAAGCCTTTGAGCCTCTATCAATAATCCATTTTCAAGCATTAGTTCTACTCGATCGTTGATGCGATTATATACGACTTCTCGTTCGGCAGTAAGTCCAATAGTGATATTTGTAAAATCTCTAAGAGTTTCCTTCCTATTTAAAAAAGATGAATAAGGTTTACCTGATGCTATACACACTTCCAAAGCTCGCATCATTCGTTGTGGATTTTGAATATCCATTCGTCCGTATTGAATTGGATCTAAATCCTTGAGTTTTGTTTGCAAATAGGTAATTCCTTGTGCTTGATAGTGTGCATCCAATTCTTTTCTAATTTCAGTAGAAACTTCAGGAAAATCATCTAATCCATAAAGCACCGCATCAGCATAAAGTCCACTTCCTCCCACCATTATCACTACATCGTGTTGTTGGAAAAGCTCAGAGAGCAAAGTAATAGTATCACGTTCAAAATCGCCCACTGAGTAGGGGTCAAATATCGATTTGTGTTGTATAAAATGATGTTTCACTTGGGCTAATTCTTCAGCTGAAGGAACAGCAGTACCTATGCTCATCTCTTTGAAAAACTGACGAGAATCACAAGAAATAATTTCTGTATCAAAGTGTAAAGCTAAGTTTATCGCCAAACTCGTTTTGCCTATGGCTGTAGGCCCTATTATAGTGAGAAGTGTTTTCTTATTTTTTATCGGCATCTGTTATAGGTTCATTCAGTGGTGAGCCACATTGGTTACAATATTTTGCTTCAGGAGGATTTTGAAAGTTACAGTGTTTGCAGCGTCGACGCTGGGTTTTCATTTTGGTATATTCAGCAGTAACAATACCTGTGGGCACTGCAATGATACCATACCCCAGAATCATTATAAGCGAAGCTAATATTTGTCCTAAGGTAGTTGCAGGAGCTATATCGCCATAGCCTACGGTAGTCATTGTAACAATACACCAATAAATACTACGAGGAATACTTGTAAAACCATTTTCGCGCCCTTCTATCACATACATCAGTGACCCCAAAAGCACACATATCACCGATACAAAATAGATAAAAATAATAATCTTATTTCTACTAGTACGCAATGCCATTTTCAATTCTTCGCCTTGGTTCATAAAGCTCACCAAATCTAAAATACGAAAAATTCTAAGCAAACGCAATGCACGTGTTACCGATATAGCCTTAGCACCAGGAGTAATGAACGACAAGTACATAGGTAATATAGAAATCAAATCAATAATACCATAAAGGCTGAAAATATAACGATAAGGTTTTTTGTTAGTAATAATTCTTAAAACATATTCCATTGAGAAGAAAACAGTAATCACCCACTCCATAAACACGAGCACCCCGTGCAAGTGTTCATTTACTCCTTGCACCGTTTCAAGCATTACCATTATCACACTGATAACAATCAGAGCCAATAACACTAAGTCAAACAACTTGCCTAAAGGTGTGTTAGTGCCATAAATAATGATATAAGCTTTCCGTTTGAAAAGTTCGTATTTAGCGTTGAAAATCTTTTTATCCATACTATTGCTCGGTAAGCCAATCACGGAAAGAATAAAAGTTTTGTGGTGATACACCGTGTCCTATAGGAAATTCTTCATACTTGTATTTAATACCAAGATTCTTTAAAAATTCGGGAGTTTGTCGTGCCCATTCCACAGGAATTACTTGATCGCTCGCACCGTGTGATACATAAAAACGAGTAGCTGAGTGATTCTCACGTGCATAACCTTCCTTTAAAATCTCTTTATTCACATATCCACTAAGCGCAATTACATTGCGTATTTTCTTAGGATAGGAAAGTGCTATTGCCATACTGAGGATACTTCCTTGACTAAAACCTAATAATGTAATATTCTTGTTATCTAAATCATATAGCTTGCAAAGCTCTTCTATACATTGCATAATAAGATCGCGTGAAGCTATTGCTTGTTCATTATCACTAAAATTTTCTTGTTCAGTATCAAAATTAATCATATACCAAGCATAGCCAAAAGTTACCAAATGATAAGGTGCTCTAAAAGAGATAATCATATATTCAGCTGGTAGAGCATCGGCAAAAGAAAAAAGATCTTCTTCATTGCTTCCATAGCCGTGTAACATAAAGATTACAGGCGGACGTTTAGTCCTCACTTGAGGTTCTCTAACAATATATTCTAATGGGATTTTTTTGTTGTTGATCATTTTAATTATAAGTTTTCTTTTTGTAGTTTCTAATTCAATACCAACTGATTACGAGCTATTACACCTATAACTTTTCCTTTCATTGTCTCGCCTATAAAAGCACTATTTTTAGAAGCCGACAAAATATCATTTATTGTAAAAACTGAAGAGCCTTCGGGAGTAAATAAAGTCATATCAGCAGAAGTCCCTTCAGTAATAGGTGTAGAAGGAATACCAAAACGTTTGCGAGCTGAAGTAAGTAATTGTATAGATCGTTCTATAGAAGTATATTGGGTAAGAATTCCAAAAGCATTCTCTAATCCTATTGTACCAAAAGCCGCCCAGTCAAACTCTTTAAATTTCAATTCTATATCTAATGGATTATGATCAGAAGTAACAAAGTCTATCACTCCCTCGTTCAAAGCCTCTCTAAGTGCTTGTACATTAGCAGTATCACGTAAAGGAGGTAATACTTTGTAGTTAGTATTAAAGTTCTCTAACACTTCATCTGTAAAATGCAAGTTATGTATTGCTACACTGCAACTTACATCTAATCCTTTAGCTTTGGCTTCTCTAATTAAGGCAACCGACTTTGCAGTAGAAATTGTTGGAATATGCAATTTACCCCCTGCATATTCTAATACAGCTAAATCGCGTGCAACCATAAGTTCTTCAGCTAAAGCAGGAATTCCTTTCAGTCCCAAACGAGTAGCTTCAATATGTTCATTCACCACTCCTTTGCCCATAAATTTAGTATCATTAGGGAAGGAAATTACAATACCTCCAAAGGGTTGGGTGTATTGTAAGGCTATTTTTAACAAATTACTATTGCTAATAGCTTTTTTATAATCGCCAAAAGCCACTGCTCCGCCTTTTTTCATATCAAAAAGCTCAGCAAGATACTCGCCTTTACTCTCTATGGTAAGTGCCCCAATAGGATGAGCTGTTGCAGCACAATGAGCAGTTTTATTCTTTATATATACTACCCCCGACTGACTATCCACCACAGGATGCGTAAGCGGATTGATTAATAGATGAGTAAAACCACTTTTTTCAGCAGTACGCATTCCATTAGCTAAAGTTTCTCGTTCTTCAAACCCTGGCTCTCCAAAACAAACACTACTATCTGTCCATCCTTGTGAAATATAAATATTCTCTAATACTTGCATTTCATTAGTAAGGGGAATAGATGCACTAACTTGCTGAATAACACCTCCTGAGATAAGAATATCTCTAACTTTATTGTGATAGGCACTTTCTGGATCAATAATCCGTGCTGATTTTAATAGAATATCCATAGTGGCTTTTTAGGCTTTCATAAATTTTATGGCAAAGGTACAAATTAATTAACAATTAACAATCAACAATTAACAATTTTAACAATTAAGATTAAATGAACCATCTAACTCATCATATAGTTTAATATGCAACTTGCTAATCGACAAATTTGCTAATTGACAAATTATTCGTATCTTTGCCCAAAAAAATATAAATATATGAAAGTAGCTGTGGTAATGGGAAGCAAAAGTGATTTACCCATAATGCAAGACGCTATTGATATTCTTAAAAACTTTGGTATTACAACAGTTGTAGATATAGTATCAGCACATCGCACCCCCCAGAAACTGATGGATTTCAGCACAAATGCTCATAAAAATGGTATTCAGGTAATTATTGCAGGAGCAGGAGGCGCAGCTCATCTGCCTGGTATGGTTGCCGCTATGTCACCACTACCTGTAATAGGGGTACCTGTAAAGAGCAGCAACTCTATTGATGGTTGGGATTCTATCCTTTCTATTTTGCAAATGCCAAATGGAGTCCCCGTTGCTACTGTAGCTTTGAATGCTGCTAAAAATGCAGGCTTATTAGCCGTACAAATATTAGCAAGTGCCAATGCTGTACTTTTACAAAAAATGATTGATTATAAAGAAAGTTTGAAACAAGCAGTACTCACTGCTGCCGCAACCCTTAACGATGAATAACAACACTTTTCAAGGCTCACGCCTTTTATTATTAGATTTTGGGTCACAATACACTCAGCTTATCGCTCGCCGAGTGCGTGAATTAAATGTGTATTGCGAAATGCACCCTTATAACCACTTACCCGAGAATCTAAGTGATTTCTCAGCTGTAATACTCTCTGGTTCTCCCTATTCAGTGCGAAGTGCAGAAGCCTTACACCCCGATTTATCAGCATTGAAAGGTAAAATGCCACTTTTAGCTGTATGCTATGGAGCTCAGTATTTAGCACACTTTGGCGGTGGTGAAGTAGCTCCTTCTAACATACGAGAATATGGTCGTGCTCACCTCTCTTATATAAAACCTGAAGAACCTCTTTTTGAAGGAATTGCTGAAGGAAGTGTTGTATGGATGAGTCATAGTGACACTATCAAACAATTGCCTATTGGTGCAATCTGTTTAGCAAGTACTCCTGATGTAACAAATGCTGCTTATCGCATAGAGGGTGAAGAAACTTACGCCATCCAGTTTCACCCCGAAGTAACCCACTCCGCCGATGGTATGAAGCTATTAGCTAACTTTCTTTTCAAAATAGCAAAACTCATCCCTAATTGGACATCCGACAATTTTGTAGAAATGACAGTTGCCCATCTGAAAACTCAAATAGGTAATGAAAAAGTTATCTTAGGATTATCGGGAGGGGTAGACTCAACGGTAGCCGCTGTATTGCTTAACAAAGCCATTGGGAAACAATTGCATTGTATATTTGTAAATAATGGACTTTTACGTAAGAATGAGTTTGAGAGTGTTTTGAAACAATATGAGGGTATGGGATTGAACGTAAAAGGTGTAGATGCTGCAACTCGTTTTCTCTCTGCCTTAGCAGGTAAAACCGACCCTGAAGAGAAACGCAAAACTATCGGACGTGTTTTTATTGAAGTATTTGACGATGAAGCACATAAAATAACCGACGCCCAATGGTTAGCACAAGGCACTATTTATCCCGATGTGATTGAATCTCTATCTGTAAAAGGACCTTCTGCCACTATCAAATCTCATCACAATGTAGGAGGTTTGCCCGATTATATGAAACTGAAAGTAGTAGAGCCTTTGCGTATGCTCTTCAAAGACGAAGTGCGTCGCGTAGGTCGCAGTTTAGGTATTAGTGACGAGCTCTTAGGGCGACACCCTTTCCCAGGTCCTGGTTTGGCCATCCGCATTTTAGGCGACATTACTGCAGAAAAAGTAGCTGTTTTGCAAGAAGTAGATGCCATATTCATCAATGCACTAAAAGAGTACAACCTTTACGACAAAGTGTGGCAAGCAGGAGCAATCCTCTTACCTATCAATAGTGTAGGGGTAATGGGCGATGAACGTACTTACGAACGTGTGGTAGCCTTGCGCGCTGTAGAAAGTGTAGATGGTATGACTGCTGATTGGGTAGATTTGCCTTATAAATTCCTCCAAAAAGTATCTAATGATATCATCAACAAAGTGAAAGGCGTAAACCGCGTAGTGTACGACATCAGCAGCAAACCGCCCGCCACTATTGAATGGGAATAAAACAATTAATAGTTAAACAAATTAATAATTAAATCATAAGCCATTATGAAACGTTTTTTAACACTAACCACCTTACTATGCATTACCTTAAGCTTTGCACAGCAAAAACATACCGCAAGTAATTACGAAAGTATTGAAAGCATCGCTAAAATTTATCGCCTTTCACCTGCCGATATTCTCAAACTCAATCCTGGAATAAAAGAGGGTATCCAGAAAGGTGTAACTATCAACATTCCTACAAGTAAGGTAAAGCACTACAGCACCCAGCGCCCAGTAGGCTTTACCTCTCATTTGGTGAAATCAGGAGAAACTTTCTTTGGTCTTTCGCAAAAGTACAACATTTCTATAGACGATTTGAAACGTTATAATTTAGACCTTTACACACGCGAACTTCAAGAAAATGAACGTATCACTATCCCTCTTTTCAACAAAACAAATGATATGGTACAAAAAGGTATACAAGGACAAAAACGCTATGTGGTAAAACCTCAGGAAACCTTGTGGAAAATTGCTAAAAACCACAATGTAAGTGTCGAAGAATTGGAACGTATCAACAAAAAAGAAAAAGGATTTAACCCTAATAACATAAAAGAAGGTCAAGAAATATGGGTGCCCGCATCAGCTGTAGATAGCTCTGAACCCGAAGTTCCTACACGTCCTGCAACCAATAAAGAATTAGTGCTTTACCTCATAGAAAAAGGTGAAGGTTTTTACAGCTTAGAACGCAAATTCGGCTTATCACAATCTGATATTGTAAAACTAAACCCTACGATAAAAGATGGTCTAAAAAGCGATGCTCAAATATGGATCCCTAAAGAGAATTACGATCGCTATAAAAATACACCTTTTACTAGTACCCCTAATTACGATTTTGAAAACTCTAACAACACTTTGCGCTCAACTTCATCTCCTAATAATGTAAAAGAAATCAGCTATATCTTACCTTTCAAAGTAGCTGATATAGGATCTACAAACAAAGCCGCTGCCCTAAAAGCACGCCTTACTGATAATAAAATCACACCCGTCGCTACTGATTTTTATTCTGGTGCGCTCATCGCTTTGGATTCTCTCCAAAAAATGGGATACAAATTCAAAGTAAATGTTTATGATAGTGAAGGTGACATCAAAAAGATTACTTCTAATGCAAACATACAAAACTCACAAGTGGTAATAGGTCCTTTTACTACCAAATCCTTTAATGCTGTAGCCGAACTAATTACCAACAACAAAACTGCGGTATTAGCTCCTTTAGCTAACAAGAACATTGTGTTAAATCCTAATGTATATCAAACCTTACCTTCTGACGAAGTACAACAAAATCAAATGATTAACTACCTCAACAAGAATTATTCTGATGAGAATATGATTATCTTAGCCGATAGCAAAAACACAGGTTTGCGCGACAAATTAGAACGTGCATTTCCAAACGCCAAAGTAGTAACAGAAATGTCAGCAAATGGATTCGCTAATGCATTGAACTACAGCAAAGAAAATGTAGTATTGTTACAATCTAACGATATAGGTTATGTGTCATTAGCAGTACGCTTATTACACAACGCTTTGAAAGTGAAAAAAAACAATGCCCACCCTAAAATTATATTAGCAACAGTAGAAAGAGGTAATGTATTCGATTCAAACAGTTTGTCTAATAATCAACTTTCTGATTTGCACTTCACCTACCCTACTGTAAACAGATACTCTAATGGTAGTGATAGTTTTTCAGTCCGCTATCAAAAAACTTATGGCATTTTACCTAATAAATATGCTATCCGTGGCTTCGATCTCACTATGGACGCTGTATTGCGTTTAGGAGTATCTGGTAACTTAAATAGTACCAATACCCGTATAGGTGAAACCTCATTCTTAGAGAACAAGTTTGCCTACCTCAAAAACTCTTATAAAGGAGGAGGATATGAAAACCAAGGCGTTTACATTGTTCAGTACGACAATATGGAAATCAAAGAAGTAAAATAATGAACGTTCAAATAGATTCAAGTTGGAAGTCGGTATTACAAGAAGAATTTAATAAGCCGTATTTCAGTCAGCTCACCGATTTTGTAAAGAAAGAATATGCCGAAAATATCTGTTATCCCAAAGGAAAGCAAATATTTTCGGCTTTCGACCATTGTCCGCTGGACAAGGTGAAAGTAGTTATCATCGGGCAAGACCCCTATCACGGCGAAGGGCAGGCAAACGGTTTGTGTTTTTCAGTACACGATGGCATTGCCCACCCACCTTCACTTATCAATATTTTTAGGGAAATAGGGCAAGATTTAGGTACCTCCTACCCTATCAGTGGCAATTTGGAGCGCTGGGCATCGCAAGGAGTTTTGCTGCTGAACGCCACTCTCACCGTAAGAGCCAACGAAGCAGGTAGTCACCAAAATCAAGGTTGGGAAACATTCACAGATGCTGTTATTAAAGCTGTTTCAGCACATTGTAATAATGTAGTATTTATGTTATGGGGAAGCTATGCTAAAAAGAAAGCTAACCTTATTGATAGTTCCAAACACTGCATACTCACTTCTGGTCATCCTTCACCTTTGAGTGCTAATAGAGGGCATTGGTTTGGTAACAAACATTTCAGCAAAGCTAATGCCTATCTTACATCTGTAGGTAAAGAAACCATAAACTGGTAATTAGATAGTATTAAAAGATAAGATATAATAAGGTAATAATATTGTAGAAAATGATACAATTCATCATCGAAAAGTATAAAGACAGAATAGCTGTAGGAACCAAAGACTTCATAAATATAACTTGGATTGAGCAAACAGAAAAGAAATTAGGTTTTCCTTTACCTGATATTTATAAAGAGATGTTATTAAACTATGAATTTATCACTGTTTGTGGAGTCGATTTTAAAACTATTGTGCCACCTGAATATCAAGAGGATGCTGATATTGATATTTATTATACTTATCTAGTAAATTTGCAAAACAATCTATTTCAAAAAGACGAATTAGCTTTCTTAGAGATGGACGAAGAAACCTATTTCTTTAAAATAGAAGAAGCTGGTCAAGCTAATGAATATCCTGTTTACATTCGAGATTATATAATGAATGAAGAGCATCTATATGCCAATAACTTTCAAGAATTTTTAGAACATTTTTTTAGTATAATACTGGGAGATGATTCAAAAAAATATGATAAAAAAAGTAACTAAATCTAATTGCATCAAATATGAAACCATTACAACTAAGTGATTTTATAGTAGACCCTAATGACAATCACATATATCAAGCTGAATTTGAGTATGAAGAAATTACAGCTGAAATAGTTCTTACACACGAAAAATGGGATTTTAATAGAGTTTTTAAACTGTCTGAATCTGTATTTGCAAATTTAGAGAAACTAAACAATAAGGCTAAGTCATTTCTTGCAATGATAGAAGTAGGACAAATCAATGAACAATTAGAAGAGCAAGGAGGAAAAAAAATTACTGAAGAAGATTTTAAAAATCTAACCCCCATACTTAAGATCAATATTTGTGATGGAGAAATACAATTTTACTATCTTATGGTTTTAGGAGAGTATTTTTTAGGAGTTCAAATGTCAGCTGAAGATGATTTTAATAATCCTAATTTTTTATATTTATCAATAGAGACTACATTAGAAAGTGATGCTGAAGGACAAAAAATATTTAAAGCAACGGATATAAGTGTATACGAAGTTACTATAGGAAGTGCTGAAAAAAAATCTCCATCTTCTACCTCTAACAATTTTTTGCAAGTATATGATAATAAAAACTTTTTTGAACGAATAGTCTCATTCTTCAAAGGATTATTCAAATAGATATAATTACTATGCAGTACCAAATAAAAACCGTCAAGGAAATCAAACATCTCATTCCAAATGATAGCGAATATGCTGGCTATAGCCAGTTCTATTCTTATGCCCATACTTTTTATGAAAATAGGTATGTAGTAGTAGTGCAAGGTGATTGGCATCCTAAAAGTACTGTAAATTTAGACAATATCAGCACACACTTCCCTGATTATCATTATCAAGAACTAGATGTCCCTACCTTTATCTTCGTACAAGGCAATGCTGTAGTGAGCAACCTCTTCAATCAGCGTAGTGAAGGGGCTTGTGGGCTTATCGTTTTGGGTAACCTATCAGCTGAAAATATAGCAGTTAGTGGACAAGAACTATATATACAAGGTAATCTTTTTGTAGAAGGTTTCTTTTTGGGGGACACAGCTATCGGGAAACTCACCGCAAAAAAAGCATTAGATATTCGAGTATTTATAGAAACTGAATATATTTATCCCCTTGAGCGTTTTGAAACTGCCGATGAGGTAACAGTAAGTTATTGGCTCAAAAAAGATGACCCTGATAGATTTAAGAAAAATCATTTATTAAAATCATTACTCCCTAAAACTTTCCTCTACACTAAAAAAGAGGTTGAGGAAGAGAAAATAGAATTATGGGATTGGTCAGCTTGGTTAAAACGCAGTAAACTTTTTGAAGCCTTAGAAAAAGGAAGTGCAATTCTTTATGAAGAAGAGCAAATCGAAGAAAAGATTTTAAACAATGATGGTTTTACTTTCTTATTTAAGAGTACCGATATCAATTTAGAAAACTTACAACGTTTCATTAACCCTGAAGATTTTGCCCTACTTGAAAACAATGATGATGAAACGGGGAGATATTATGAATATTGGGAAGGAGAAATCTTCTATCGTATTACACTTTCTAAAATAAATCCTGCTATAGGAGGCGTGTATTTCTATTGCAACGAACAAGTTTTCTATTTATTTACTGATGGTGAAAAGTTGCATATCTCTTGGCAACCTAATGAGGCATCACCTTTTGTATACTTAGAAGCTCATAAAAACCCTCGTGAATATTATTTTGTACAAGAGTGCTGGCAATACTTCCAGCGTAGGTATTGTGAAGTAGTGCATTATGTAAGACTCTTTAGAGATAATGTAACAGTAGAACGTTATAACCAGTTGCTTTCACTCCCCGAAGTACAAAAATATTACAGTGATTATACTGATGTTGATGCTGTGCTCTATGTAGGGCGATATGGTTTTCAGTTCCGAAAAGCTGAAGGTAATACTTCTTCACGAATGACGATTACTAAAGAATATTGGGACGATAAATTATGCGATTACCAGTTTGTTTTCTATCATTACGAGCCAAACAAAGAAGGTACTGCTATCAACCTATTTACACAAGACGGCAATGGTTATGAATTTAGTACTTATAAAGTAGATGCTCAACATAGCAAATTCTACAAATTAGCAACTGCTATATTCAAACGTGCCGAAAGAGTACTCCTCACTGATGAATTCCTCTCTGAAAGAGAAGCTTCTGCACGTGAAATGGATGAGATAAGAAAACCAAAATCTGTGTTCAAACGCTTAGCAGAGAATATAGGTGCTTTTTTCAGCAGACGACGAAAATAAAAATATGAGTTTCAACTTTAATCAATATATAGGTTTTCTCCTTTTTGTAGTCATTTTCCTGATAGGTTTTTGGCTACTGTGCTTTTTGTGTTCGGTACTCCCTTATTGGTTAATAGGAGTAATAAAAGAGCGATTCAAAGAACGAAAATCTACTAAAAATATAGATTCCTCCTCTCAAAACTAACTACTGATGACATTGAAAGAAAGAATACAAAACCTCCCAATCATCAAGCAATTCGTCGGATTTCTAAAAAAAATACGTTTAGCTAAGAATGCTTTTTCTTTGTACGACTTGCTTGAGTTATATATTGTAGGGATTATGAAAGGTACTCTCACATATCGTGCGAGTGCTATTTCATACAGCTTCTTTTTAGCTATATTTCCCTTTTTATTGTTTATTTTAAACCTTATCCCATATATTCCCATTGATGATTTTCAAGTAGATTTTTGGGGATTTATTGATGATATGCTACCTCCTGGTACTCACGATTTCTTTTCTGATATCTTTTTTGATATTGCCGAAAAAAAACGTGGAGGTTTATTGTCGTCTGTATTTTTCTTATCTATTTTCTTGATGACCAATGGTATTATGGCTATTTTTGGAGGGTTTGAATTTTCGTACCACCGTCAAATCACACGCACTTATATCAAGCAATATCTTTATGCTCTAATGGTTGCTATCATCTTGTCATTATTAGTGTTGTTTGCGGTAGTTACTTTCATTTACTACGAAATATATTTAGTGCCTTACCTTGATAAAATCAATTTTATCACCGATTACGAAACGCTTCTCAAAATATCAAAAATCGGATTTGTTGCCCTGATTACCTACTTTGGTACAGGTGTGTTATTTTATTTTGGCACAGTAGAGGGTAAAGAAAGTAAATTCTTTTCAGCAGGCTCTCTCCTTACGGTGTTACTTTTTGGTTTAACCACCTATTTATTTGGTATTTACATCGAAAATTTTTCGCAATATAACCAGCTATATGGCTCTATTGGAGCGCTGCTTATTTTCTTGCTATATATTTGGATTAATGCCAATATTCTCTTGTTAGGATTTGAACTAAATGCGTCTCTTTTAAAACTTAAAAAACACGACTAATGTACTTTGTAGAAGTCATATTACCACTTCCGCTTCCTAAATTGTACACTTATCGTATCAACGAGGATGAAGCGCATTTCTTGCAAACGGGAATGCGCGTAGCTGTTTCATTTGGCAAATCAAAAGTATATACAGCTTTAGTTCATAAAGTGCATACTAATGAACCTACTTATGAAACTAAAGATATCGAATACATTCTAGACGAAACTCCCATCGTTACTCCTAATCAAATTACTCATTGGCAATGGATTGCCGATTATTATATGTGTACTTTAGGTGAGGTGATAAAATCGGCTTTACCATCAGCTTTTTTGTTAGAAAGTGAAACTATTATTGAAATTGCTGAAAAAGACCTCAATCCCTATCTATTTAGCGATGACGAATTTCAGGTGTACGAAGCTCTACACTACAAAACAGCATTAAAAGGAAGTGAAGTGAGCAAAATCATTCCTAAAAAGAAGACTTTGAAGGTCATAAAGAGTTTGGTAGAAAAAGGTGCTGCTCGTATTTCAGAAAGAATTTTTGAAAAATATGTACCAAAGCTCGTAAAATACATACGTTTAGCGGAAGCCTACCAATCTCAAGAAGGTTTGCAAAAAGCTTTAGAATTGCTGAAAAGTGAAAAGCAAAAAAAACTGATAATGGCTTACTTCAATCATATCAACAGAGAGGTTTTACCTTTAAAAGTTGAAAATCTATTAGAAGAAGCTAAGGTTTCAAATGCGGTACTCAAATCGGTGGTAGAAAAAGGTATTTTAGAAATATATTACCTGCAAAAAGATCGTGTAAGTTTTGCTGATAGTGAGGTTTTAGCAAAAAAAACACTCAACAATATACAAAACGAAGCGCTTTATCAAGTACAACAACAGTTTCAAACTAAAAATACAGTACTTTTACAAGGTGTCACGGCTTCTGGTAAAACCGAAATCTACATTGAACTTATCGACCAATACCTAAAGAAAGGTAAACAAGTGCTTTACTTACTCCCAGAAATCGCCTTGACAATTCATCTTATCAATCGATTGAAAAAACACTTTGGTAAAAATCTATCAGTATATCATTCTAAATACAATACTAACGAGCGCGTAGAGGTTTGGAACAATGTACTGAACAATTGCTCCAAAGCACAATTAGTAGTAGGAGTGCGTTCTTCAGTATATCTGCCTTTCAAAGATTTAGGATTAGTGGTAATTGATGAGGAACACGATAGTTCATATCGTCAGTTCGACCCTGCTCCTCGCTTGCAAGCGCGTGATAGTGCCATTATGCTAGCTAACATCTTCAAAGCTAAAACTTTATTAGGTACAGCTACTCCCTCAATAGAAAGTATGCACAACGTAAAGGTAGGTAAATATGGCTTTGTCTATCTATCAAAACGTTATACTAATTTCCTCCCCCCTATCATCGAACTTATCGACATCAAGGACAAGCAACATCGCAAACGTATGAATGGACATTTTTCCGATATTCTTATTGAAGAAATGACCAATACTTTATCACAAGGAAAACAAGTGCTTTTGTTCCAAAACCGAAGAGGTTATGCACCTATTGTACAGTGTATGCATTGCGGCACAGTCCCTCAATGCCCACATTGCGATGTGAGTCTCACTTTCCACCATAGTAGCAATCAGTTGCGATGTCATTATTGTGGCTATGCAATACCTATGCCCAAAACTTGTATTGCTTGTGGAAGTGTAGATTTAAAAACAAAAGGTTTTGGTACTGAACAGATTAGTAAAGAATTAGAAGTACTTTTCCCCCAAGTAGCCATCGACCGAATGGATCAAGATACTACCAATGGCAAATACGGATATGAAAAAATATTAGCCAAATTTGAACAGCAAGAAACCCAAATATTGGTAGGTACCCAAATGATTTCTAAAGGATTAGATTTTGAAAATATAGGATTAGTAGGAGTAATGAATGCCGATGCTCTCATTCATTCTCCCGACTATCGAGCTTATGAACGTAGTTTTCAGTTGTTATTACAAGTCTCAGGGCGTGCAGGTAGAAGTGCCCAACGAGGAAAAGTTTTAATACAAACCTACAATCCTCAACACCCTGTAATTCAACAAGTATTACAAAATGATTTCAAGGGGATGTATCAAAATCAAATAGAGGAACGCCAATCTTTCTCGTATCCTCCATTTGTACAAATGATTAAAATAACACTGAAACACACGAACTTCAATCGTACAAATGAAGGTGCTGAGTGGTTCGCTAATGCTCTTAAAGAAGCTTTTGCTTCCAAAAAGGGAATAGAAATTTTAGGTCCTGAGTTTCCCTTAATTTCACGCATCAGAAACGAATATTTGAAAGATGTTTTAGTGAAGGTAAAACCTTCTGAACTTTCTATACATCATACTAAAGAACAAATCAAACGTATAGAAACCAGTTTTCAGTCTATTAGTAATTTTCGTACCATAAGAGTTAGTTATTTGATTGATTAATTTTTAGTTTACCAATTCACTAATCAACAAATTGGCTAATTGAAAAATTATTCTTACTTTTGCACTCTGATTGAGAATTTAAGCCAATGGCACATCTGAGACATATACGTAAATATTTTTATAAATATAAATACCACTTACTACTTGGGATACTTATTACCATAGTGTCGCGAGTGTTTTCACTCTTTATGCCGCGATATGTAAAAAACTCTATTGCAGCCATTGAGGACTTTGCTAAATCGGCTAACAAAGATGCCTCACAAATGACTTCCTTACTTATAGAATACGCGCTTATTATCATCGGTACAACTATCATATCGGCGGTGCTAATGTTCTTTATGCGTCAGCTTATCATCAATGTATCTCGTTATATCGAATATGATATGAAAAATGAGATATTTAAGAAATACGAACAGCTATCGCTTAGCTTCTACAAACGCAACCGAGTAGGTGACCTGATGAACCGTATCAGCGAGGACGTATCGAAAGTACGTATGTACGCAGGTCCTGCTATTATGTATAGCGTGCAAACTATTACACTTTTTGCTTGCGTAATTCCGCTAATGTTTATCATCTCTCCCAAACTTACTATCTACACCCTTATCCCATTGCCTATTCTCTCTTTGCTTATCTACAAAATGAGTAAAAAGATTAATATCGAAACGATGAAGGTACAAGCCTACCTATCCGACCTTTCTACTTTCTCGCAAGAAACTTTCTCAGGTATCGGGGTGATAAAATCGTATAATAACGAGGCGGCTACCGATGCGCAATTAGCAGTACTCGCTGAAGACGGTCGTCAGAAAAACATCAAGCTCGCTAAGATACAGGCTTTCTTTATCCCTACAATGATACTGATGATAGGATTGAGCCTTATCTTTGTAATCTTTATTGGGGGAAAGCTCTATTACACCGGTGAAATACAATCTATTGGAGTAATTGTAGAGTTTAGTATTTATGTGATGATGCTCACTTGGCCTGTGGCTACCGTAGGCTGGGTAAGTTCTATCGTACAACAAGCGGAAGCGTCGCAAAAGCGCATCAACGAGTTTCTTTCCGAAGTACCTCAGATACGCAATCAGGTAGGAGAGCTTACGCCTATTAAAGGAGATATTACATTTGATAAAGTATCTTTCCGTTATGAAGATACGGGGATAGAAGCTCTTAAAGACGTATCTTTCCATATAGAAGCAGGACAAACAGTAGCCGTTATAGGTAAAACTGGTAGTGGTAAGACTACACTGTTAGACCTCATTGCACGTATGTACGATGCAAATCAGGGTGAAGTACTGATAGGAGGCAAACCCATAAGAGAATTGAATCTACACAGCTTGCGCAGAGCCATTTCGGTAGTGCCACAAGAGAACTTTTTGTTTTCGGACACTATTCGCAACAATCTGCGCTTTGGCAATAAAAATGCTACCGAAGAACAGATAATACAAGCCTGCCAAAAAGCAGTGGTACACAACAATATTACAGAGTTCACCCAACAATACGACTCGGTGCTTGGAGAGCGCGGGGTATCACTCAGTGGTGGGCAACGCCAACGAGTAGCTATCGCAAGAGCCTTGCTTAAAGAAGCCGAAATTTATTTGTTAGACGATTGTTTATCAGCCGTAGATACCGATACCGAAGAGAAGATTTTAACTAATTTGCGCGATACCTTAAAAGGTAAAACGGTGATAATAGTGAGTCATCGTGTGTCTATCACTAAATACGCCGATAAAATACTGATGCTCGACAAAGGAAAATTAGTAGAACAAGGTACCAAAGATGAGCTATTGGCACAAAATGGTATCTTCAAAGCCTTTTACGATACCCAAACCATATAAGCTGTTATGCAATTTAACTTATGAGAATAGAAACTGAAGATTATATTTCGTTTGAAGAACTTCTAAAACAAGTACAGCGCAAATATGCTGAAAACTTACCTTTTGTGTGCTACAAAACTCCACATCACACTTCAGTAATATTGTTGGAACAAGAAGATGATGCACTTCATTTTTTTAACATTGATAAAGAAGGACAAGAGGGATTTGTTTTCGCTCCTTTTAATGCTAACGAACCTGCTGTTATCATCACTCCTAACAAATTAACCATAAGCCATTTACCTACACAATCAATTGTAGAAGACACTAATATTGATATTTTAGAAGATACCAAAACCGAAAAACAAAAGCACATAGATTTAGTAACCAAAGCTATTGATGAGATACACAGAGGTCATTTTGAGAAAGTGGTTCTTTCGCGCAAGATAACTATCAAAGAAGTGGTAAATCCGTTTAAGAGCTTTGCCAATATGGTAACACGATATCCTTCGGCATTTTGCTATTTGTTTTATCACCCTAAAGTAGGAACTTGGCTCGCTGCTACGCCCGAAACACTTTTTCAAAGTAATGGTAACAATTTTCAAACAATGGCTTTAGCAGGAACACAACCTTTCAAAGAAAGTGAGATTCATTGGTTTTCTAAAGAAAAAGAAGAACAACAAATAGTTACCAATACCATTGTACAACAGTTGCAAGGATATGCTGAAAAAATTGAAGTTTCAGCCCCTCAAACCGTGCAAGCTGGAAAAGTAATGCACTTATGTACTATAATCAAAGGAAAAATAAAAGAAAATAAAGCTTTTGAAATAATCCAACGCCTCCACCCTACCCCTGCTGTCTGTGGTTACCCTACTGAAAAAGCACACAAATTTATTATAGAAAATGAACTTTATAATAGACAATATTACACAGGTTATTGTGGATGGGTGTCTAACAATAACCAAGCTCTCTATGTAAATCTACGCTGTATGCAAATCACTGCCAACGAAACCTTTTTATATGTAGGAGGGGGCATTACCAAAGATTCCACACCCGAAAAAGAATACGAGGAAACACAGAACAAAGCTCAAACAATGATAACAATTCTGTAACATCACACTTTTTAATAACTAAAAACTAAATTATAATGAAAAGATTAGTAATGGCAATGTCGGCACTATTGATGATAGTAGCTTGCGAGAAGGACGACAAAAACACGATGATTGTAGAAGGCAATATCGAAGGGTTAAAAATGGGAACTATCTATTTACAACAATATGTAAATGATAAACTTACCAATATCGACTCAGTAGTAGCCAATGGTGATGGTAAATTTACTTTCAAACGGCATTTAGAAAGTCCTGAAGTTTTTTACATCTATCTCGATTTGAAGAAACAAGCTGGTACTGACCTCGGTGACCGCTTGATGTTTTTTGGTGAACCTACCACTATCAACATCAATAGTGCTTACGATATGTTTGAGGTAAGAGCCAATATCAGTGGCTCTCAATCACAAAAGGAATACAATGAATACCTACACACTATGCGACAATTTGGGATGCGTAACGCTCAACTGCTTGAACAACAAGTAAATGCTTTCAAAGCTGGTAAAACTTCCTTAGTCGATTCACTAAACACTGCTTCCGAGAAGAATAACTTCCGTCGCCACCTTTTTGTGTTAAATTACGCCCTCTCTCACCCCAATTCTTACATTACTCCTTATGTAGTATTAGCAGATGCTCCTAATACCCGTGTAAAATATTTAGATTCTATATACGGGAAACTAAACAAAGATGTCGCTAATTCTAAATATGGCAAAGAATTCAAAACTTATATAGAAATAGCTCGAAAAGCTGAAAATGAGAGTATTAAGAATTAAAATCTACCATAGAGTATTCTCCTCAACCATTTCACCCGCTGTATGAGACGTTGTATAATATCACAGGCGATAACAGCTAAAACCGTAAAAATTACTACGTTCAAATAGAAGTTATCGCCTATATATTTTTTAATATAATCTACCAAAAAACGCATATAGTAATGAGTAACATATATTTCTAATGAGATACTTCCTAAATACTTCAAACATTGTGTTGCTTTATTTTCTGAATGACAGATCCCTTCCCATAGAACATAAGAAGCCGCAATACCCGTAAGTGCCAAAGCATACAAACGAAGAGAATCGAGTATATAATGAGATTTATCAACTGAAAAAAAAAATAAAAGTGGAAAGACCACAAACCCTACCCATCCTATAGGGCGCAAAATTTTTAAGGCTTGAGATTTATATTTATGGGTAGCATAACCTAATGAAAAATAGATGAAATACCAACACAATTCGGGTAATCCATAAAAGATAGGTTGTGCTCCTGTAACTCGATGCAAAAATACAAGAATACTCCATAAACCTATCATTACCCATATTTCACGGTATTTGTTGATTTTCAAAGCAAGATAGAGCAGAACGCACTCCCAGAAAAGCAACCACAAGAACCACATTCCTCGTGTAGGTTCATAAATCAAGTTACATAAATTTCCCCACACTTCTGCTTCATCAAAAATATATTTGTGATAGATAGCTGAAATTAAGAACCATACAAAAAAAGGAATTACTAATACTTGAAAGCGTTTGCTGAGGTTCAACTCACCACGTACATTAAAGTTCACATAGCCTGAAAGGAACATAAATAAAGGCATATGAAAAGCGTAAATAGTTACATAAAAAGGGTTTGTACGGTCATCTCCTGAAAACCATTGTGAAGCGTGTCCCATCACTACCAATATGATAGTAAAACCTTTGAGCACATCAATAAGAGGATTGCGTTCTTTCATACCTATTTCTTTATAGGAGCAAAAATACTTTCTTTTTTTTAATTAGCAAAAATACTTTCTGTTTAAAGCATTCTTCTTTCTTAATAAAAATACTTTAAAAGGTTGATTTTTAACAATTAAAACTCTCCTCATTTTTTATACTAGCAAAAAATATTATCTTTTTTTTAAGAATATTTTTGTAATCCCCACAAAATATGTATTTTTGCCGTTTGAAGAAGTAAAACAAGTAAATTATCAATTAAAAAATGCAAAACAAAGGACTTGTAAAACTATTTGCCATATTGTTTGGACTGATATGTATTTATCAACTCTCATTCACCTATGTGGCAGGTAGAGTAGAAGATGAAGCCAAAGCTTTTGCCGAGGCTAAAGTGCCTAATACTCAAGCTGACTATATCGCTAAACGCGAGGCTATAGAAGCTAAGTATTTGGACGATAAAATGGGGCAAGAGGTCTACAACCTCGGAATTGCAAAATTCACTCTCTCTGAAGTGAAAGAAAAAGAATTAAACCGCGGTCTCGACCTTAAAGGCGGTATCAACGTAATTCTGCAAATCTCCGTAAAAGACATCTTAAAAGGTCTTGCTGACAACTCCAAAGACCCTATCTTTAACAAATCATTAGCCGAAGCCGATGAACAGCTCCGCAAAACCGACAAAACCTACTTGGATTTGTTCTTCGAGGCTTACGCTAAAAACGGAGGTAAATTAGCCTCCCCTGATGTGTTCGCTAATAAAACCCTCAGCGACCAAATCAACTTCCAAATGAGTGATAGTGAGGTGCGCCCTATCATCAGAAAACGCGTAGACGAGTCTATCGTATCTGCTTTCGAGGTATTGCGCAAACGTATCGATAAATTTGGCGTTTCTCAACCTAATATCCAGCGTCTTGGTAACTCAGGTCGTATCCTTGTAGAACTTCCAGGTGCTAAAGATATCACTCGTGTGCAATCTCTCTTGCAAAGTACCGCTCAGCTTGAGTTCTGGGAAACTTATAAAAACACTGATGTATTCCCTTACTTACAAGCCCTCAATGAGCAACTTAAATCTACTGCTAAAACCACAGATAAAGTAAAAGATACTCTCGCTGCAGCTACTCAGTCTGGTAGCAGTGCTATCGATTCTCTACTTACTGATGTAAAGAAAGATTCTGTTCCAACTCAAAAAACAGATGGCGCAAATCCATTGTTTGATCTGTTCAAATCTGCTCCTAACTATGAATCTCCTGTTCTTTTTGCAGTAAGTTTGAAAGATACTGCCCAAGTAAACAGCTATCTCAACTCATCTGAAGCAAAACGATTGATTCCTGCTTCATTACAATATGTACGTTTTGCTTGGGGTAAACCTGATAAAAAAACCTCTCTTATCGAACTTTATGCCCTTAGAGGTAACCGCGATAACACTCCTCCTCTTACAGGAAATGTGGTAACTCAGGCTGAACAAACTTATGACGTGCGCAACCAACCAGCTGTATCTATGCAAATGGATGGCAAAGGAGCACGTATTTGGGAAGCACTTACTGGCAAAGCCTTCTCTCAAAACACCAATATTGCTATCGTGCTCGATAACATCGTATATTCAGCACCAGGAGTAACTACAGGTGCTATTTCAGGAGGTCGCTCTGAAATTACAGGGCATTTTACTTTAAATGAAGCTGTCGATCTTGCTAACGTGCTCCGTGCTGGTAAATTACCTGCAAGTGCTGATATCGTACAATCTGAAATCGTAGGACCTTCTTTAGGACAAGAAGCTATCGATAGCGGTATGAACTCTTTCCTTATCGCTACTATCTTCATCTTTGCGTGGATGATATTCTACTACGGTCGTGCCGGCATTTATGCCGACCTCGCTTTGGTATTCAATATACTCCTCATATTTGGAGTGTTAGCAAGTATAGAAGCTGTACTTACGCTCCCTGGTATTGCGGGTATCGTGCTTACCATTGGTATGGCAGTCGACTCGAACGTGCTGATATTCGAGCGGTCGAAAGAAGAACTGCGCAAAGGTAAAAACATCAATCAAGCAGTGGTTGATGGTTTCAAACACGCCCTATCGTCTATCTTAGACTCTAACATTACTACAGCGCTTACTGCTCTTATCTTGTTGTTCTTTGGTAGTGGTCCTATCCAAGGTTTTGCGACTACCTTGCTCATTGGTATTGCTACTACTTTGTTCACCGCTATCTTTATCACTCGCTTGTTTATCGACTATAGCGTTGAGAAAAAACACACGCTTACTTTCACCACTCCTATTACTAAGAACTGGTTCAAAAATGTAGATCTCAACTTCATCGGCAAGCGCAAAATAGGATATGCTTTTTCTATTATCCTATCAATAATAGGTATCATTTCTCTCTCTACTCGTGGTCTCGACCAAGGTATCGATTTCGTAGGTGGTAGAACTTACCAAATTCGTTTTGAAAAAGAAGTAAACCCTACTCAAGTAGCCGATGCCCTCAAAACTACTTTAGGGAATGTGGAAGTGAAGACTTTTGGAGCTCCTAACCAAGTGAAAATCGCTACTAAGTATAAAGTACAAGAAGAAAGCACTGAGGTAGATAATGAAATACAAGAGCTCTTGTACAAAGGATTACAGAAATTCTTACCCGAAGGTACTTCATTCGATAGTTTCGCTAAAGCTAGTTCTACTGATAAGATTGGTATTATGCAATCTATGAAAGTAGGACCTACTATTGCCGAGGACATTAAGAGCAGTGCGTTTTGGTCTGTTATCGGTTCGCTTATTGTAATTGGTCTATATATCTTATTCCGTTTCCGCAAATGGCAATTCTCTATGGGTGCGATTGTATCTTCAGCGCACGACGTGCTAATGGTACTTGGTATTTATTCGCTCACTTATAGCATTATGCCTTTCAATATGGAAATCGACCAAGCCTTTATAGCGGCTATCCTTACAGTAGTAGGTTACTCACTAAACGACACCGTGATTATCTACGACCGTATCAGGGAAGTAATGCGTGAGCCTCATTGGTCAAGAGAGAAAATCAATCACGCACTCAACACTACCCTTAGCCGTACCTTGAACACCTCATTTACCACTATGGCAGTACTCGTTACTATCTTTATCTTTGGTGGTGAAACCTTGCGTGGCTTTATGTTCGCAATGATTATCGGGGTACTCATCGGCACTTACTCTTCTATCTTCGTGGCAGCTCCTCTCATTTACGATACTGTAAAGGACGAAGCTGACCATACTAAAGAAGAAGAACATAGAAAATAATATTCAATTACTAAATATAAAAAAGGCTGTCCGGAATAATCTGGACAGCCTTTTTAATTTTATATCAATTTCATTTTCTTTGCTTTCTCCATCATAAAGGCTTTAGCTGCCTCGTACTCATTGGGGATTTTACCTTCTAAAATTGCTTCTTTTATCGCTTCTTTTAGTACCCCTACAGGTCGCGAAGGAAGTAAATTGAAGGTTTGCATTATTTCTTCACCACTCACCGGAGGTTGAAAATTTCGAATGTGATCTTTTTCCTCTACCTCCACTACTTTCTGACGTACTATTTGAAAATTGTCGTGATATTTCTTAAACTTTTTAGGGTTTTTAGTAGTGATATCCGCTTCACAAAGAGTCATCAAATCTTCAAATTCTTCTCCTGAGTCAAATACCAAACGTCGTACTGCCGAATCGGTTACAATATCTTCCGCAATGATAATAGGTCGCGAACTCATTTTTACGATTTTCTGCACGTATTTCATCTTATCGTTCAGTGGCATTCGCAAGCGTTTGAAAAGGTGATATACCATTTTGCTCCCTACAAACTCGTGTCCGTGAAACGTCCAGCCAATCTTCTTATCAAAACGTTTAGTAGGGGCTTTACCAATATCGTGTAACAATGCCGCCCAACGCAACCATAAGTTATCAGTATGTTCTGAGATATTATCTACTACTTCCAAAGTATGCCAAAAGTTATCTTTGTGGCGTTGTCCATCCTGCTCTTCTACACCTTGTAAGGCAATAAGTTCTGGGAGAATATAGTGCAACAAGCCTGTTTCGTATAGCAATTTCAGTCCTACAGAAGGTTTAGGTGATGCTAATATTTTATTCAGTTCTTCTACAATGCGCTCATTAGAAATAATTTTCAAGCGTTCTTTATTATCAGTAATAGCTTTCAGCGATAGCTCTTCTATCTCAAAATTCAGCTGAGTAGCAAACCTAATTGCACGCATCATACGTAATGGATCATCTGAATAAGTAATATCAGGGTCTAAGGGTGTACGAATAAGTTTCCGCTCTAAGTCTCCTAAGCCATCAAAAGGGTCAATAAGGTCGCCAAAAGTATCTTTGTTCAGTGAAAAAGCCATCGCATTGATAGTAAAATCACGGCGGTTTTGGTCGTCTTGCAGCGTACCACTCTCTACATAAGGTTTGCGAGAGTTTGATTCATAACTCTCACGGCGTGCTCCTACAAATTCTATATCTAATCCATCGGCTTTAATCATCGCTGTACCAAAGTTTTTGAATATAGATACCTTAGGATTATTAGGCAATTGTTCAGCCACTTTTTCTGCTAATGAAATACCACTACCAATAGACACTATATCAATGTCTTTAGGAAGTTTTTTCTTTAGTAAATAATCGCGTACAAACCCTCCAATCACGTAACTTTCAAGCGGTATTTCAGCTGAAATATTACTGATAAGTTCAAAAATAGGATTAGAGAGTGCTTCAGTATAGTTCATTAAAATTCGTTAATTGTTTTGCGAATGGCAACCAAACGCGTTAAAAGTCCTTCGAGGAGGTCGAGATGTAGCATATTAGCCCCATCGCTTTTGGCATTGGCAGGATCAAAATGGGTTTCTATAAATAGTCCATCGGCATTGTTTACTATGGCTGCACGAGCAATAGTTTCAATCATATCGGGGCGACCTCCTGTTACCCCAGTAGTTTGATTAGGCTGCTGTAATGAGTGGGTAACGTCCATCACAACAGGAGCAAATTGGCGCATTGTAGGAATTCCTCTAAAATCTACTATCAAATCCTGATAGCCAAACATCGTTCCGCGGTCGGTAATCAAAGCCTTTTTATTACCACTATCAAATACCTTTTGGACAGCAAACTGCATACTTTCAGGACTCATAAACTGACCTTTTTTGAGGTTTACTACCTTACCCGTTTCAGCTGCTGCCACAACCAAATCTGTTTGGCGTACCAAAAAAGCTGGTATTTGCAATACATCTACATACTCAGCGGCCATCGTGGCATCACTCACCTGATGAATATCAGTAACGGTAGGTACTCCAAAAGTTTGACCTACTTTTCGGAGTATTTTCAGCGCTTTTTCATCGCCTATACCCGTAAACGAATCTACACGGCTACGATTGGCTTTCTTAAAACTCCCTTTAAAAGTGTATGGAATATTCAGTTTTTGAGTGATATTCACTATACGTTCTGCAATTTTCATCGCCATATTTTCTCCTTCTATGGCACAAGGTCCTGCTAAGAGAAAAAAATTATCTGCTTTATTTAACATTTTATTTAATTTATTAGAGGATTAGTGAACAAAAAGCATTGCCCTAATATTAGTGGTAAACAAATTTACAGCAATAGCTAAAAGAATGACCCCAAAAAGGTTGTGAAGTACAGTAATACCTTGTTTGCCTAAGAATTTTTCTATACGTTCCGACGATTTTAGTACTATATAAACAATAACCATATTGATAATTATCGCTACAATAATATTCTCTACATAGAATTTTGCTCTGAGCGAGAGTACTGTTGTAAGCGCACCCGCTCCTGCCACCATAGGGAAAGCTAATGGCACAATAGAAGCACTTTCAGGAGTTGTTCCTTTATAGAGGGTAATTCCTAAAATCATCTCTAAGGCGAGAAAAAATAAGATAAACGCTCCTGCTACAGCAAAAGCTTCAACGGTTACCCCAAATAAATTCAGCAATTGCTTACCAAGAAATAAAAACACCACTAATAAACTTCCTGCTACAATAGCTGTTTTCTCTGATTGTATACGTCCCGCTTTTTTACGTAGGTTGATAATAATTGGCACACTCCCAATGATATCTACCACTGCAAAGAGTACCATAGTAGCGGAGATAATCTCCTTTACATCAAAATTCATAACTTAAAAAATTTGCGCAAAAGTACAAATTAATTAACAAATTTACAAATTGACAAATTTGGTAATTGATAAATTATTGTTACCTTTGCCTCTCATAAGACTATGCTAAACGAAGATTTTATCATAAAAGGTAGAAAACTTACCGCTGAAGAGTGGGGAAGTAGACTTCTATTGGTAGCTATCAACCTACCAATAGCCATTATTACCCTTTATACTCTTAACTTCAATTCTTCTACTTTCTTTTTCCAATTTATTTTTGGAATAGTCACTGCCTTTTTAGCATTTTTTGCTATTATTATGACCTTTAAAGAATACAAATATTCACTACTTACACTTCATTTTTACAATAATCAATTAAAAATACTATACAAAAATAAAATTCTGAAAGATGTAACTCTAAAAGATATTAAATTATTACATTTTTTTAATTTATCTGAAAAGAAAGATAAAATGTGTAGGCCTTTTTTGGATATTTATGACCATAATAACATTATTATTATACATATACAACTGAATTTTAGAGACTACAATCAGCTAAAAACATATCTTACCCCCTACCCTATTAATATAAACGACGAAGTTATACACAATTATTCTGACATAAAAAAATGAACTTACTATCTGTAGAAAACATATCTAAAGCCTTTGGCGAACGTATAATTCTTGAAAACATTTCTTTTGGCATCAATAAAGACCAAAAAATAGCCTTTATAGCCAAAAATGGTACTGGAAAAACTACTCTTCTCAACATTATCGCTGGGAAAGATCTCCCTGATAGTGGTCAAGTGGTATTCCGCAAAGGGATACACATTGGTTTTCTCTCTCAAAATCCTTATTTTAATGAAGATTTAACGATAGAAGAAACTATTTTTGCTACAGATAACCCCATTTTGCGCCTTATTCGAGAATATGAACACGCCTTGCAGCACCCCGAAAATGAAGATGCCTATCAAAAAGCTTTTGAACAAATGGAACGCCATAACGCGTGGGATTTCGAAACACAATACAAACAAATCCTCTCCCGACTTAAATTGGATAACCTCCATTTGAAAGTAAAAAACCTTTCTGGCGGACAAAAAAAGCGCCTAGCCTTAGCCAATGTACTCATCAGTAAACCTGATTTATTGATATTAGATGAACCTACTAACCACCTCGATTTAGAGATGATAGAATGGCTCGAACAATATTTCGCTAAAGAGAACCTTACCCTATTCATCGTTACTCACGACCGATATTTCTTAGAACGCGTTTGCAACGAAATATTAGAGTTAGACAACGGTGAACTCTTCAGTTATAAAGGAAACTATTCTTATTTTTTAGAGAAGAAAGAGCAACGACTCGCACAAGAACAGGCTTCTGTAGAGAAAGCTAAAAACCTATATGTAAAAGAACTCGACTGGATGCGCCGCCAACCAAAAGCGCGTACCACCAAATCTAAATCGCGTATCGACGACTTCTATAAAATTAAAGAAGCAGCTCACAAAAGACGCAAAGAGCATTCCGTGCAATTAGAAATCAATATGGAACGCTTAGGTAGCAAAACTGTAGAGTTTCACAACGTATGCAAGGCTTTTGATGAGCTCTGCATACTCAATAAGTTTAGCTACAATTTCCTACGAGGAGAACGAGTGGGGATTATAGGCAAAAACGGCACAGGGAAGTCTACATTCTTAAACCTCCTCACAGGAACGCTCACCCCTGATAGTGGTAAAATAATAGTAGGCGATACTATCAAATTTGGCTACTATACCCAAGAGGGCATAGAGGTATTACAAGGGCAGAAAGTGATAGAAGTAATACAAAAATACGGCGATTATATCCCCTTACTCAAAGGTCGTACCCTCTCAGCTGGGCAATTATTAGAACGTTTTCTCTTCGACCGTAAAAAGCAATACGACTATGTAGAAAAACTCAGTGGAGGTGAGCTCAAACGCTTATATCTCTGCACTGTACTTATACAAAACCCTAATTTCCTAATCCTTGACGAGCCTACAAACGACCTCGACATCGTTACTCTAAAC
Organism: Capnocytophaga genosp. AHN8471; assembly: GCF_016806945.1. Classification (NCBI taxonomy): domain Bacteria; kingdom Pseudomonadati; phylum Bacteroidota; class Flavobacteriia; order Flavobacteriales; family Flavobacteriaceae; genus Capnocytophaga; species Capnocytophaga genosp. AHN8471. Next base: position 88,745 of record NZ_JAESPJ010000004.1, on the reverse strand, counting down.
GTCTTGGAAGACTTTTTGTTAGACTATCCCGGTTGCTTAGTTGTTGTCTCTCACGACCGCTATTTTATGGATAAAATTGTAGACCACCTTTTTGTATTCAAAGGCAAGGGTGAAGTAGAAGATTTCCCTGGTAACTATACCGACTATCGTGTATATGAAGAAAGTACCCCACCGGTAGACGAATCTCTTAAAAAAGAAACCACCAAAAACACTTGGCGCAAAGACGGAATGAAAGGTCTATCGTTCAATGAACAGAAAGAATATAACCGTTTAGAAAAAGAAATCGCCCAATTAGAAGAGCAAAAAGCGAGTATTGAAGCTGCTTTTGCCGAAGGAACACTTAGCAATGATGAAATACAAACCCAATCAATTGCCTTACAGCAAACGCTCACTGCCATAGAGGAAAAAACAGAGCGCTGGTTTGAGTTAACTGAAAAATTAGAACAATAATTAAACCGATTTGCGATAAGTACGCCACCAACGATCAGGAACGATACCGCAAATAGCTTCTTCATAATCTTGTGGTAAACAAGGCACAAGTCCTGAAGGCACGTGATTTTGAGGAGAAGAATATTTGTCACCTCCTGGTTTCATCCACCAACGTTCAGTTTGGGTACTCTTGAAAAACTCTATTTGTATATCGTCTATAGGCACAATATATTTAGTGTAATTCTCATCGTTGATTACAGGCAATTCCTTAATGCGGAAGGTAAAACCTTCATAAAAATACCAAACCATTTCTGCGAGTAATTGGGCAGCTAAATCTGTATTAGGAATATCAAAAATACCCGCTACTTGTACATTACTACTAATACCTGCATAACGCGCTATAGCACATATTTCTCTGCTATTAAATCCATTTACGTTACCCATAGCCATCATATCCTTTGCTTGTACTGAAGTCATATCCACACTCACTATATCAGCATCGCGCATAGCAGGCTCTATAATCTTCAAATCATTCACTATATTACCTAAACGATGCACCTCAAAACACATTTTCTCAAGCAAATCCAATTCTTCTTGGGCTACATAATACGATTGATAACCTAAATTTGTAAAATCTAATAGATTTACAGGTGGTTCTGATATGAGTTTACTCATATACGAACTTTCTACAAATAACTCTTCTGTATTGCCAAAATCAAATTTAGAATCCACACATACAAGGTTTACCATCTGTTCAAGGCTATCAAAAGCACGATAAAGTGAATAGGTAAAATCTTGCGATCCTCCTAACACTACAGGAATTACCCCCTCCTTAATCAATTCAGCTACAATCTCTTTAATAGCAAAATGCGTATCTTCTTCAGTAGCTCCTAAAGGCAAGTTTCCTAAATCTGCAATACCGAAATTCCAATTACCCATAAAAAGTGAGTACAAATGTTGGCGAAAACGATAAAACGACTGCCCCATCGTTTCTATACAGAAGAAAGCTATTTTTACATCTGTAAGATCTGGCAATCCTAAAGAAGGAAGGTGTTTATGAAGTTGAAAACCTACTTGTTGTGGCTTGTAATCATCTAAGGTAAAAGACTCATCTATAGGTTGTAAATAGGATAATGACATAATTTTTTTATTAATAGACGGCAAAGGTAGGAGATAATTAGCAAATTAGCAAATTTGTGATTTAGTAAATTATTTATCTTTCCTCTCTTGTAGTTTGTAATTATTTATTAATTTTGCCCCAAAATAGTACCTTTATCAAGTTCCTTATACTTGAAATAAAATACTTTTATCTCAAAATGAAAATATTACATATAGACAAAAATCACCCCTTGATGCTTTCTCAACTCTCTGCACAAGGTTTTGAAAATGAAGAAGATTACACTAATACTAAAGAAGCTATAGAATCTAAAATTGCTGATTATGATGGCATTATCATCCGCAGTCGTTTTCCTATAGATAAAACTTTTTTAGACAAGGCTACTCGATTGAAATTCATAGGTAGAGTAGGTGCTGGTCTGGAAAATATAGATGGTGCTTATGCCGAAAGTAAAGGAATTACTCTCATTGCTGCTCCTGAAGGCAACCGCAATGCTGTAGGAGAACACACTCTTGGTATGCTTTTAGCTCTTTTGAACAAGTTAAAAAAAGCTAACAACGAGATTAAAAATGGCAAATGGTTGCGTGAGGAAAACCGCGGTTGGGAGCTTGATGGCAAGACCATAGGCATCATAGGCTATGGCAATATGGGTAAGAGTTTTGCTAAGAAATTACGAGGTTTCGACTGCAATGTAATTTGCTACGACATTCTTCCTGACAAAGGCGATGAGAATGCTAAACAAGTAACTTTGGTAGATTTTTTCCGTCAAGCCGATATAGTGAGCTTGCATACCCCTCAAACTCCTCAAACTGAGAAAATGATTAATACAGCGTTTATCAATAGTTTTGCCAAAAGTTTTTGGTTCCTAAATACCGCTCGTGGCAAGAGTGTTGTTACCGATGATTTAGTGAACGCTCTAAAAAATGGCAAAGTGTTGGGAGCTGGTTTAGATGTATTAGAATACGAAAAAGCTTCTTTTGAAGATTTCTTTAGCGACGGCCAGATGCCTGAATCTTTTAAATACTTATTAGATGCTGATAACGTAATTCTCACCCCTCACATCGCTGGCTGGACACTTGAAAGCAAAGAAAAACTCGCACAAATAATAGTAGACAAAATAATTAGCCAATTTAGAAATTGATAAATCAACAAATTAAATAGAAATGAAAAAAAATTATTTACTCATTGGGGTAGCCGCTTTATTACTCAGTTGCAACGCTACCAAAAACACTACTACAACACAAACTACTTCTGGCGAAAGTGCCCTAATTGCTAATGGCAAATTGTGGTCGTCTTATTTTCAACAAAATGCCGCTGAATACGAAGCCTTATGCTTGCAAGCTTTCAATGTTGCTCAACTGCGATTAGATGAAGCTATCGCTAAAAAAGGAGATAAACCTTTGGCTATTGTTACCGATATAGACGAAACCTTTTTAGACAACTCTCCTTTTGAAGCCTATTGTGCCAAGCAAGGGATTAGCTATTCACAAAAAGCATGGGAAGAATGGACTGTTTTAGGCGAAGCTAAACCTCTAACAGGTGCCTTAGAATTTTTTAAATACGCCGATAGCAAAGGAGTCGCTATTTTTTATGTAACCAATCGTCTTGAGAAAGAACGCGAGGGTACTGCTAAAAACCTAAAAAAATACAACTTCCCTTTACCTTCTGATAGCCACCTCATCTTGCGTTCTGCCGAAAAAAGTAAAGAAAATCGCCGATTGCAAATCGCCAAAGATTACGATATCGTACTCTTGATGGGCGATAATCTTTCCGACTTTTCTAAAGATTTTGATGGGGGTACTCCTCAACAACGCTCCGAGGCAGTTCATAAAAACAAAACAGAGTTTGGCAAGCGTTTTATTGTGCTACCTAACTACTCCTATGGTGATTGGGAAGGTGCTGCGTATGGTCATAAATACAACATTCCTGCCGCTGAAAAAGAAGCGATTATCAAGAATAATACAAAGACTTTTAAATAAGTAACTCCCAACAAATAACTGAAATGGAAAAAGAGTTTGTCATTCCTAAAAGAGAAGTAACTTCTATTGATATAGATGAAGTGAATAAATTATTGGAAGGACACTTGTATTTTGAGCTTTTAACAGAAGCTCCTACGACCACCTACCAAGCTCAGCTTTTTGACTCCGAAGGTATGGGTACATCACTGATGTTCAGGATAGTACCAAGAGAAGATTTTACTTCTTATATCGGTATTCAGATGTTGGGTGCAGGTGAACAACCTAAAGATGATGAGTGGAGGGCAAAATTTTTCGGACTTTTGCCTAACAAAGATACAATCGAAAAAGAAATAGCCAACGAGATACTTGATCTTCTACGTAAGATTTACAAGTTAGGAGCTGAGAAGAAAATAGAAAAATCAGTTTAATTGTTCATTGTTACTTGCTAATTGATAATTAATTACTATTTTTGCCAAAAATTAAGCATATATGTCTGAAAACACCGTTACACCCTACCAAGGATCAACAGATGGAAAAAAACAACAAGTAACCAAAATGTTCAACACTATTTCGGAAACTTACGACGGTTTGAATCGTGTAATTTCGTGGGGTTCAGACGTAAAATGGCGTAAATTCGTCGTCCAAAAAGTAGCCGAAATCAATCCTTCTACAGTATTAGATGTCGCTACAGGAACAGGCGATTTAGCCATTGCACTTACCGCCATACCTGAGGCTAAAATTACGGGGTTAGACATCTCTGAAGGAATGCTTGCTGTAGGGCGTGATAAAATTGCAAAAAAACAACTCTCAAACCGCATTGATTTGGTGCAAGGCGACAGCGAACAATTACCCTTTGCCAATGCTACTTTTGATGCTGTAACTGTTGGCTTTGGAGTACGCAATTTCGAGGATTTAGAAAAAGGGCTTTCCGAAATACGAAGAGTACTAAAACCTAACGGACGATTAGTGGTTTTAGAAACTTCTGTACCCGAAAAATTTCCTTTCAAACAAGGGTATTATTGCTATACTAATTACGTGATGCCACTTATTGGCAAACTCTTTTCTAAAGACCGATCAGCCTATCGATACTTGTCTAACTCGGCAATTCATTTCCCTTACGGAAAAAAATTCCAACAGATATTAGATAAAGTAGGCTATCAACGAACACAGTATTACCCTAAAACCTTAGGAGGGGTTGCTACCATCTATATTGCTAATAAATAGAATTTTTTAATAAATAATGAATAAAGTAAACTTTAAAAAAATCCTTTTATTTTTGTTCCTTTGTATAGGTTTTGCTAATTTGTACGCCCAATTTAAACAACCTATGATGAACTTGGAACACTTCGACGAAAAGCGCTACCAATGGGGGTATTACTTTGGGGCTAATACTTTCGATTTCAAAATCGATTACAAAGATCTCAATTATAGAAACGCAAGTTTACGCGAAATCCAAACTGACCGCAAAGTGGGGTTCAATGTGGGGCTTACGGGTTCTGCTCGCTTGGTGAACTTCCTCGATTTGCGCATAGAACCAGGATTGGTATACAACAAGCGCGTACTTATCTTCCCTGGTTTTTCCGATAGTAAAGATGCACTACGTGATGCTCAATCTACCTACATCTATATTCCTTTATTATTAAAATTCAGCGCAAAACGTTGGTATAACTTCAAACCTTATGTAACCGCGGGAGCTTCTGTGGTTTTCAACCTCAGTAGTAACGACAAACTTACTATTGATAACTCCGAGAAAACTTTCCGTGCTACTAAAAACGTGTTTTTCTACGAAATGGGTATAGGTTTAGATATCTATACTCATTACTTTAGGGTATCTCCTTCTCTTAGAGCCTTGTTCTCTGTAAACAACGAATTAGTCCCCGATAAAGATGCTAATAGTAGATGGACAGGTAATATCAACGGACTCAAAACACGTGGTTTCTTGTTGAATCTCAATTTTGAATAAGTATGAAAAAAATAGTATTTTTTATAGGTATTCTAATGGGTTGTACCTCTTATGCTCAAAACTTTAGCTACCCAATGGCAAGCCCGCGACAAGTGATTACTCAACAGTTCTCTGTAAGCCAAATAACAGTTGATTATGGTCGCCCTAGTGTGAGAGGTAGAAAGATTTTTGGCGAATTGGTTCCTTATGGAAAAGTATGGCGCGCAGGAGCTAATCAAGCTACAAGTATAAGCTTCTTACAACCTGTAAAAGTAGGTGGAAAATCCGTAAAAAAAGGAGATTATGCCATTTTTATCACTCCCGAACAACACCAATGGAAAATAGTACTAAACTACGATGCCGATGCTTGGGGTGCTTATAGTTATGACCCTAATGAAAACGCTATAGAGTTTACAGTACCTGTAATACAAACTAAAGATTTACAAGAATCCTTAGAATTTTCTTTCGAGAGTCTTTCTAATGAAAAATTGAATCTCATTATCCGTTGGGAATACACCAAAGTAGAAATTCCTATAGAAATTGACAAGAAAGAAATTATTGATAAAATTATTGAACAACTCAAAGAAGTAAAACAATTTGAGAGAGATTTAGAAGGTAAAGAACAAAAATAATGGAAAGAAAACAAGTGCGAAAATATAGTATATTAGCTATTTATATAGTAATTTGGCTCGTTTTTCGTTGCTTTCCCTCTGTTACTGAACATATCTACAGTAAAGGTATCTACCCGTATATAGCCAAAGTATTACACTTTCTATTGGGGTGGATACCTTTTTCTGTGGGCGATATTTTGTACACTTTGCTCATTATAGGTATAGTAGTAACTGTGATAAAACACTACAAAAAACTATGGACAGAACCTCTCAAAACCTTAGATAAAATATTTTCTAAAACTGTACGTCTAATCTTTGTTTTTTTCTTTCTGTGGGGCTTTAACTATTTTAGAGTACCTTTGAAAAACTCATTAAGCACTTCCCAACAATATACTGAGACTCAACTGCTCAAAGCTACCCAAGTGTGTATTGATAGAGCCAATGCTCTCCATACTCGATTAGCTCCTAACGATAGTACCAAAGTAGATTTTTGGCTTTCTCAAAAAGAAATATACCGAATCGCTGCTAAAGGCTACCCCCTAACAGTGGAAGGTATTAGTGATTTTAAAGCTATAAAAAGTGTGAAACCCTCTATTTATAGTACTGTACTCACCTATATGGGATATAGTGGATATTTAAATCCGTTTACTAATGAAGCTCAAGTGAACGGAAAAATGATAGGTTATAGTACCCCTATCACCGCTTGCCACGAAATAGCTCACCAAATGGGATATGCCGCAGAAGAAGAGGCTAATTATTTAGGTTATTTAGCAGCTAAAAAAACAAAAAATCCTTACTTTGATTATAGCGCTGAACTCTTTGCTCTCCGTTATTTCTTAAACGAAGTAGCTGTAGTAGCCCCCATTGAGTACGAAACGCTTCACTCTCAAGTACACAAAGGAATTTTTGAAAATTATAAAGAAGTACATTTATTTTGGAAACAATACGAGAACAAAGCTGAACCCGTATTCAAAGCCAGTTACGATGCATTCCTGAAAGCTAACAAACAAAAAGAAGGCATCAATAGCTACGACTTAGTAGTAGGTCTATTGATACCTCATTATAGAAGTTGAGAGAGTTTAGATTGTTGCTCTCTTATTTTTATATTAAAGAAATTTATTGAGCTCCATTAGTAACACTTCGCTGTCTTGGAAGCCCTCTGCGCGCCAAATAAGACTGAGTTTATTGAATATAATAACTGTTGGCAAAGCACTTATCTTCAAAGCTTTGCTCAATTCAGCATTTTTATTTACATCTATTTTCACTACCTTTACACGCTCTCTAAGTACTGAAGCCACTTCGCGTAACACTGCATTCATATGCAATGAAATCTCTATACCTTCTGAATAGAAACAAAGGAGCACTGGAGTATTTACATTGATGACATCACCAAATTTCTTCATACTTTTGTGTTTAATAATGCGACAAAAATACAAAGTTTTTTTGAATTACAAACACATTTTATTTATTTTTTATCTCTTTACTTTTTAGTTTCCACTTTTTTTACTACTTTTGCCCAAGTTTTTAAACCAGAAAAAAATGTTTGATAATTTAAGTGATAAATTAGAAAAAGCCCTACACAACCTAAAGGGACACGGAAAAATTACTGAAATAAACGTCGCTGAAACGCTAAAAGAAGTACGTCGCGCGTTACTTGATGCCGACGTGAATTATAAAATAGCCAAAGATTTTACAAACAACGTAAAAGAAAAAGCCTTAGGTCAGCAGGTACTCACCACCTTACAACCTGGTCAGTTAATGGTGAAAATTGTAAAAGATGAACTCACTCAACTGATGGGAGGTGATGCTGCAGGTGTAAACCTATCAGGAAACCCTACTGTTATCTTAATGTCGGGATTGCAAGGTTCTGGTAAAACTACTTTCTCAGGAAAATTAGCTAACTATCTCAAAAATAAAAAAAATAAAAAACCTTTACTCGTTGCTTGTGACGTCTATCGTCCTGCTGCGATTGACCAATTACATATCGTTGGTGAACAAGTAGGTGTACCCGTATTCTCCGATAAAGACAACAACAACCCCGTAGATATCGCCCAAAAAGGAGTGCAATACGCCAAAGAAAACCACCTAAACGTCGTGATTATAGATACTGCTGGTCGATTGGCTGTCGATGAGCAAATGATGAATGAAATTTCTAACATTCACAAAGCACTAAATCCACAAGAAACTCTTTTTGTAGTTGATGCGATGACGGGGCAAGACGCCGTGAATACCGCTAAAGCTTTCAACGATGTACTCAACTTCGATGGGGTTATCCTCACCAAACTCGATGGTGACACCCGCGGTGGGGCAGCTATTACTATCAAATCGGTAGTGAATAAACCTATCAAATTTGTGGGTACTGGTGAAAAAATGGATGCTATTGATGTGTTCTACCCTGAACGTATGGCCGACCGTATCCTTGGGATGGGTGACGTCGTATCATTGGTAGAACGCGCTCAAGAACAGTTTGATGAGGAACAAGCACGCAAATTACAAAAGAAAATTGCTAAAAACCAATTTGGCTTCGACGACTTCCTCGAACAAATTCAACAAATCAAGCGTATGGGTAGTATGAAAGACCTACTTGGTATGCTCCCTGGGGTAGGTAAAGCTGTAAAAGATCTTGATATCAAAGACGATGCTTTCAAACACATTGAAGCTATTATCCACTCAATGACTCCAAAGGAACGCAGCACCCCTGCTATCATCGATTTGAACCGTAAAAAACGTATCGCTAAAGGTAGTGGTCGCGATATTCAGGAGGTAAACCAACTGATGAAACAGTTCGAACAAATGAGCAAAATGATGAAAATGATGCAAGGTGGAGGCGGTAGAAAGATGATGCAGATGATGCAAGGAATGAGACAAAAATAAATTAATACAAATATGTTAAAAAAATTCATTGAAACCATAGTTAAGAACAAGGAAGTGTTCTACTTAGAGGTAGACGAATCCTTTGCAATGTGTGGCTCACAAACTTTCTATATTGAGGAAACCAAAGAGGCTATTCCTGTAGCACTCTTTTGGGAAGATGAAAAAAATGCTGCCGCTTGCAAAGCCGACGAATGGGCTAAAGGAATCGTAAAATCAGCTACCTTAGAAGAGTTTATCGAAATTTGCTTTGGAATGCAAGTAGAAACAATGGCCGTAGGTATTGGTTTCAAAGCTGATTTATCAGGAGGAGAAGAACTTGTGCCTGTTGATTTGGTAAAAGCATTGGTAGACGAAATCGACAGAACCAAAACAGCCGTTACTTTTAGTGAATCGTTCGAATCATTAGCCCAAGTAAAACAACTCTTAAATCAAATAGAACTCGATATCACCGATGAAGAAGCTCTCTAACCACTAAAAACACAATCAATAATGACTATTTTAGACGGGAAAAAAACTTCTGAAGACCTCAAACAAGAAATTGCTGAGGAAGTAAAGCAATTGAAAGCTAAAGGTAAAAGAGTACCACATTTAGCAGCTGTATTGGTAGGCAACGATGGGGCAAGTCTTACCTACGTGGGGAGTAAGGTGAAAGCTTGCGAACAAGTAGGCTTTGAGTCTACTTTAGTAAAACTTCCTGCTAACATCAGTGAAGAGGCGTTACTACAAGAAATTGAAAAGTTAAACGCTAATCCTGAAATTGACGGCTATATAGTGCAATTACCACTACCTAAACACATCAACGAGCAGGAAATACTTTTAGCCATAGACCCCACAAAAGATGTAGATGGTTTTCACCCCGCTAACTTCGGTAGAATGGCATTGGATATGGAGGCTTTCATTCCTGCCACTCCTTTCGGTATTATGGAATTGCTAAAACGCTACAAAGTGCCTACCAAAGGCAAACACGTGGTAGTAGTAGGACGCTCACACATCGTAGGTCGCCCCATCAGCATATTACTCAGCCAAAAGGGAGCCCAAGGCAATGCAACCGTTACCCTCACTCATAGTCATACCCCTAACCTCGCTGATCTTACACGTCAGGCAGATATTGTGGTAATGGCATTAGGTATTCCAGAATTTCTAAAAGGCAATATGGTAAAAGAAGGCGTAACCGTGATAGACGTAGGAATTACACGCCTAAAAGACGATAGCAACCCTAAAGGATACCGTATAGTAGGTGATGTAGCTTTCAATGAAGTAAAAGAAAAAGCGAGCTACATTACTCCTGTTCCTGGTGGTGTAGGACCTATGACCATAGCAATGCTACTGAGAAACACACTATTAGCTTACAAATGGTATAGAAATTGATACTTTTAAGAATAAACATTTAAATTTAGAATATTATGGCAAAAACAGCAAATGTATTATTAGGTTTGGCAGCAGGTACTGCCATTGGAGTAGGGTTAGGCATTCTTTTCGCTCCCGACAAAGGTAAAAACACTCGCGAAAAAATTAAAGACTCTGTGAGTGATAAAGCTGAAAAACTAAAAGAACAGCTTGAACGCTTAACCGATAGTGTAAAAGAAAAATCAGCTGAGTTTAAAGGGTCTTTAGAAGATAAAGTAGAGTCTTTACTTTCTAAATCAAGCTACAAAGCTGAAGATGTGATTACTTTCTTAGAAAAAAAATTAGCTGCCTTAAAAGAAGCTAACGCTAAACTACAGAAATAAACACTTATGTCTATCCATTCTATCAAAGAATCTTTTGAGGAAGTTCCTACAAAAGCAAGTTCCGCCCTTGATTCGCAAATCGCTTACTATAAATTATTTATTTTTAGATTCATAGGTAAATCATCCTATGCTCTCATCACTTTTTTTATAGTAGCTTTTGTTAGTTTGTTGGTATTGTTTTTCTTGTCCTTTGCTATAGCCTATGCAGTAGGCGAAGCATTGGGTAGCAACGCCTTAGGATTTGCTATTGTAGGAGCTTTCTATATATTGATTGCTATAATAGTATTGGCTTTCCGAAAAAAACTTATTGAAAGACCTCTATTAGAAAAACTCTCCGAAATCTATTTTAAAGTAGAACCCGATGACGAAGAATAAAATCTATCACTCTTTTGAAGAAATCGATAACGACCTCAAAATACTGCGTTTAGAAAAGGAAATAGATCGTTTGTCACTCACCCAACAAGTATCGGTAGCTGCTAAGAGTCTCACTCTTGGAAATCTACTCGCTAATACTTGGTTTTCTTTCTTGACCAACGAAAAAAGATGGCTTAACTTAGCTATCGAATACACCTTATTTTTCCTTTTTAGAAAAAAACTCAAATAATCTTATAACTATCAATGAAACATAGCCTTATAAAGAATCTGGATTGGATTTCGGTAATATTGTATTTATTATTAGTAATGTGTGGGTGGATTGCTATTTTCTCCACTACTTATAGCGACCTAAATGTTACTTCCATTTTCGACATCAATCAGTTTTATGGGAAACAGATGCTTTTTATAGGGCTCAGCTTCTTGCTGATTACTTTTATTTTGGCTTTAGACCCAAAAGTGTACTCTAATTTTGCAGTACTCTTCTATCTCATTGCTATTGTTTTATTGGCAGGGTTATTTATTTTTGGTAAAGAGACCAATGGCGCCAAAGCGTGGTATGCTATAGGCTCTATCACAGTACAACCCAGTGAATTTGCTAAAGTAGCTACGGCTCTTGCTTTTTCTCGCTATGTGAGTGATATTCACACCGATATTCGGCGTACTCCCGATCTCTTACGTGCTATTGCTATCATTTGTGTACCTGCGTTTCTCATCTTGTTACAACCCGATGTAGGGAGTTTATTAGTATTCTTCTCATTAGCATTTGCACTCTTCCGTGAAGGAATGCCTTCTGCCCTACTCTTCTATCTCTTTTTATCAGGTGTAGTGTTTATCTCTTCGCTGAAATTTGGTACTACTTTCACTGTTTTAGCCTCTATTATCAGTATTGGGGCTTATGGATTTTGGCATAAAAAGAAAACTAACCGAATTCCTTTTCAGAATATTTTTATACTCTCATTATTGTGCTTGCTAACAGCTTTCGCTACTCACCCCGTGTATGACAATGTACTGAAACAACACCATCGCAATCGTCTAAACTTGTGGTTACGCCTTGAAACCGACCCTCAGAAAATTGCAGCTATGAAGCGTGATTTTGCTTATAATACCAATATGGCGGAATCGGCGATTACCTCTGGAGGTGCTTTAGGAAAAGGATTTTTGGAAGGCACACGTACTAAAGGAAGTTTTATCCCTGAACAACACACCGATTATATTTTCACCACCATAGGCGAAGAATGGGGATTTGTTGGTACAGCTACTGTAGTAATACTATTCACCTTCTTACTCTTGCGACTCATTGTACTCGCCGAACGACAGAAAACAAAATTCAATAGGGTTTATGGTTATTGTGTAATCTCAATTCTGTTTGTACACTTCTGTATCAATATAGGTATGGTAATTAGTTTGATACCTACCATTGGTATTCCGTTGCCTTTCTTTAGCTATGGGGGATCTGGACTTTGGGCATTTACTATCCTACTTTTCATCTTCTTACGATTAGATGCTAATCGCTTGAATGATTGGATTCGATAATAAACTAACACAAAATCTTATGAGAATACTTATACTCATCGTTTTAGTTTTTTTTTCTTTGGCAAGAGCCCAGCAAACTCCCTTGGTAGTTACCGATGTAAAAAAAGGCAACTTTAAAATGCAAAAGTCGAGATTTACGTATGATGATGCTTACATCATCAATGAAAATTACGTTGTCTTCCAAAAAGATAACACCCGCAAAACGTTTACCGTAGATGGTAATAGCTTTCGGGTGTATGATGATGACTTTTCCTTAGATAAAAACGGCGTTTATTATCAAGGTAAATTAATCCCCACTGACACTACTGGTTTTAAAATACTCATCTATAAAAGTATACCCAAGGAAGGAAAAGACAAATATGCCTATACATTGCTACCTATATGGAAAACACAACAAGGGGTATTCATCGAGACAAAACTAATTAAAGATATTGACCCGCTTAGCGTTGAAACAATTAAAAATAGCTATTATCTCAAAGATAAAAAACATCTTTATTACTATGATAAATTAGTAGCAGGAGCTGAGGTGGAAAACCTTATGGAAGCTTTTGCCAATGACGAAATCATCTCCGATAGTAAAACTGTGTACTATGGAGGAACACCCCTTCACTATCAAAGAGAAAAACTAACACAAGTAAACAGAAGAATTTTTAAAACTCCTACTAAAGTACTGTTTTTTAGCAATTGTTACGACAACACTTTTTTAGAACTACTACCTTACTTTGATATTCCTACTTTGAAGGCTCTAAATGACAGTTATGTAGTTGATAAAAATCATATTTATAAACCAGTTGATTATATCTCTGTAAATAAAAACACTTATCTTGCCGTTCCCAATGTGAAAAAAGAACTTCTAAATAAAATAAAATTCTTTCCTAAAGGACGTTTTTTTAGCGATACGGAAAACATCTATTTTGATGGAATTATTCAAAAACATTACGATGCGGCTACCTTTAACATCCTCACGGATGGAGAAAATTATTATCAGTACGACAAAAATGGGATTTATAACTTTACTTATAAATTAGATTTCAACTATACAGAACCTGTACAGTTGGGAAAAAATACTTTTTTCGTCAAGGAAAAGCTCGTGTACTTGAACCAAGTCTTTGATTTCACCTTAGGAGGAGGTAGTTACTACCACTCCCTTACAGAGGAGGAATTAGAAAAAATAAAACAAGGAGGAAATATAGAATTTATAGATGGTAAGCTCGTAGTAATACCTGCCTCTCATAAGATTTATGGCTATCAAAAACGTGGCAATAAGGTGTATTACAATAACAAATTACAAAATGTAGATGTAGTTTCTTTTGAAGAAAAAAACGGTTTTTATACTGATAAAAACTATGTGTATTTTCCTTCTTACAAGGGGCTTGTTCCTGTCAAAGGATATGATATAGCAAGCCTTAGAAAGTTTTGGGGTAGTTTTTTGATAGATAAAAACTATTTGTATTGGAAAAATCAACGGCTTATAGAAAATGAAAATGTAGAACTTTTGGCCGTCTATGCTGGCTATCGTATGCAATGTAGCCAAGATCGCACTCCTTCATCCAACTATTATCTGCTGAAAAACAAAAAAGGATACTACCTTTTGCAGCACATAGAATACGATAAACTCACCCTACAGTACATAGGAACTGATCTAATTGGATTTAATTTATGATGTACATTTTTTTATATACAATGACCTTATTGGTAACTTTTCAGCTTTCTGCACAAGAAAAAAGATGGCAATTGGACAGTATCCAAAGTGTCCAACAATTAGCTTCTGACAAAGAAAAAGTATTTGGTCATTACCAACAACTATATGACCCTCAAAAAAAAGTAATAACCCTTTTGTATAAATATAAAGATGAGCCTTTTGATAGAACAAAATATATCTACAAATACAACGATAAAGACAGCCTTCTACAAATAAACAAATACAAAACTGATAAGGGAATCACTCGACTTATAGACAGCATTCAGTTTACATATACTAACGACACTATTAAAAAAACACATTTTCGCTATTTAGACCTATTCAGTAAAAAAGGTTGGGAGGTATATGAACAATTCAAACTTATACGTATTGATGGGATATATTATTTTAGTAAAAATATGACAGAAATAACTGCCTATCCTTACCTTTCTTTTGACGAAGAAAATACATTAGAAAAATACTTTTTACCTCCTCAAGAAATTAAAAATGAAAAAGGACAAGTCATAGAAAGAATTTTTAACCTTCGCGATGGAAACTTTGACAAATATCTTTACACTTATGATACTCAAGGCAATATTGCAACCATTGAAACATTTGAGAAAGAGCTTCCTGAAAAAATGAACCCAACAGGAGAAAACTCACTTCCTTTTGAAAAAGAATACAAATTGGAATACGAATACTACCCTCATATACCACAGAAGGAGGTATTGGACAAATGGCAACAGAATAAGTACAACCGCTACAACGATAAAGCTATAAAGAATATAAAAGTTCATCAGTATAATAAGAATGAAAAACAGTATGTTTACCAATATGATTTGCGCTTTTACTATTCTGAAATAAAACAAAATGACTAATGGAATACACTCGTAAACATTTAGAAGCAACAGAACAATACCAAAAACTCAACAAGCAATACAACCAAATGGGGTTGCTACGATTGACTGATATGTTACTGATTATTGGCTTAGTATACCAACTCATCAAAGCCCCCTCTATACTGATGGGGCTCTTTTGTGTATTGGCTATTATCGTCTTCTTTTTATTGATTGTAAAACATAAAAAGATAAGTGCTCTTCGCACCATTGCCAAAACCAAAATACGCCTCAATGAGCAGGAAATTGCTTTTTTAGAACAACATATTTTCTTCACTGATAATGGTAGTGCTTTCCAACAAGAGAATCACCCTTACGCTTATGATTTAGATATTTTAGGTGAACGCTCACTTTATCACTACCTCAATCGCACGCATACTTTTTTGGGAAGAAAACTATTAGCAGAGCGACTTCTCTGCCCTATTCCAGAGCGTATTCTCGATACTCAAAAACAAATACAAGCCCTTACTCCCGACCTTGATTGGCGACAAACCTTTACTGCTTATGCCCAACAAATAGACGATAGTGAGGAGTTCTACACCAAACTGAGTGCGTGGGCAAAAGCCCCTGTTAAACTGTTGAGCAATGCTATGCGCTATACGCTTATAGCTTTACCTATACTGCTTGTTGTATGTCTGTTAATAGGTTATGGTGAGGATAACGAACTGCTAAAAACTATAGGAAAGTTGCTGCTCACTATAAATTTAGTAATTTTCTTTAGTTTTGTAGGTAGAATCGCCAAAGAAAAATTAGGATTTGAGCGCACTTATACAATGTTGTATGCTTTCAGGGAGTGTATTGCCCAAGTAGAAGTCCGTTTTCCTGAGAAAAACCAGCAAGCCAGCACTAAAATAGCCGAGCTTTCGCGCTTGTTAGACGATTTAGACAGTGTAGGCAATATATTAGTATCTATACCTCTCAATGCATTTTCTTTCTATCACATACATCGTTATCAACAGCTTTTGCAATGGAAAGCACGCTATGCAGCCCATATAGAAGAGTGGTTGCAATCGGTGGGGAAGATTGAAGTGCTGTGTAGTTTTGCTAATTTTAGCTATAATCACCTTAATTTTGCATATCCTACTCTTAATAACAAGTACGAAATAGCTTTTGAGGCGGTAGGGCACCCGCTTATTCCTACTGAACACCGCGTTACTAACGATATTACTCTCAATGAGCAGGCTTTTATACTGCTTACGGGCTCTAATATGTCGGGGAAGAGTACTTTTTTGCGTACTTTGGGAGTGAATATGTTGCTCACTTTGGTAGGTTTGCCCGTTTGTGCGCGTAAAGCCAACGTACACCCTCTGCGATTGCTCGTTTCTATGCGTCTCGCTGATTCTCTTAACGATGGCAAATCATATTTCTTTGCCGAAATCAACCGTATACAGCAAATTGTAAAAACTTTAGAAAGCGAACGTTGCTTTGTACTCTTAGACGAAGTATTACGCGGTACCAATTCCGAAGATAAACAGCACGGCACTATTAAAATTGTAGAACGTTTGCTTTCCTTACAGGCTTTAGGAGTACTTGCCACTCACGATATAGAAGTGTGTAACCTCAGCGAACAATATCCGCTGCAATTACAAAATAAGTGTTTTGAATCAATCATTGAAAATGGGGAACTCACTTTTGATTACAAACTAAGAGATGGGGTGTGCAAAAACAAAAACGCTACCTTCTTGATGAAGAAATTAGGCATTATATAAAGAAATTACTTAAAAAAGAAAACTTATGATTAAAAAACTGTGGCCTCTTGCCATAGGAGGTTTAGCTTTAGGAGCTACCGAGTTCCTAATAATGGGATTATTACGTGTAATAGGTGAGGATATGCTTTTAGAAGATGCTATTACAGGGCGGCTTATTTCGGCTTATGCTATAGGTGTAGTTGTAGGTGCTCCAACACTCATCGCATTGGCAGCCTCATACAATCCTAAGAAGATACTATTGTTCTTTATGTTGCTCTTCACGCTTTTCAACGGGCTTTCAGCTTTTTCACCTAATTATACTACTTTGCTTTTAGCGCGTTTCTTTTCGGGGTTACCCCACGGTGCATTCTTTGGGGTAGGTGCTATTGTAGCCAAGCAGTTAGCCCCTAAAGGTAAAGAGGCTTTTGCCATTTCAATTATGTTTGCAGGGCTTACTGTCGCCAATTTGATAATGGTACCTTTGCTTACTTACATAGGAGCTTGGATAGGCTGGCGAACAGCGATGGGCTGTGTATCGTCGTTAGGATTGCTTACAATGCTATCGATATTCTTTTTCTTACCCAATATAGAAAACAAAAGAGACCTTGGTATCAAGCGCGAAGTACGTTTATTTTTCAATAGAAGGTCGTTATTAGTTTTAGGTATTACTGCTTTAGGTTGTGGCGGGCTTTTTGCGTGGTTCAGCTATATACAACCCTTGATGATAGAGACGGCGCATATCAACCCTGATATGAAATCGGTGGTGATGGTAGTAGCAGGTGCGGGAATGGTAGTAGGTAACCTCTTAGGAGGCTGGATTACTGACCGCCTATTGCCTATCAAAGCGACTATTTACATCTCGTTGATGCTCATCAGTGTATTGCTATTAGTCTTCTTTTTCTCACATATTCAGCCTATAGCGTGGGTACTTACGTTTGTATGTGGAGCGATGTCGATGTCGTTAGGATCTCCGCTGAATATGCTTATTTTTCGCTGTGCTCCTCAATCAGAAATGATGGGAGCCGCTTTTATGCAAGCGGGATTCAACACTGCTAATTCTATTGGAGCTTATGTAGGAGGATTGCCGCTACTCTATGGACTCAGCACCAATTACCCGTCGCTTATGGGTGCAGGTTTAGCAAGTTTAGGGTTGCTCTTGACTTTCTACCTTTGGCGTATTCTCAGGTTCTAATTTTTTTACTTTGAGGAATGATTCGTGTTGTTCGATAGCCATTTCAATTTGAGCTACAATTTCTTCAACTGTATCATTTTCATAATCAATCTGCAAAGGGGGTTTGATAATCATTGATTGTTGAACCCCTTTCTTTTTGATATTGATACCTTTTTTATCAAATGAACGGCGGAAACCATCAATTACAATGGGCACCACCACGGGTTTGTATTGCTTGATAAGGTGTGCCGTACCTTTGCGGATAGGTTTCCAAGGCGATGTAGTACCTTGCGGAAAGGTAATCACCCAGCCATCGGCAAGGGCAATCCCTATATTTTCCACATCAACTCGGCGTACTTCACGGTGTACTTCTTTCCCTTTTTCACGCCAAGTTCTATTGACAGGAATAGCGCCTGCATAACCTAATATTTTGGGCAATATCCCCGATTTCATCGTTTCGGAGGCTGCCACATAATAAATATTAAGTTTGGGATTCCACAAATAGCCTATATTATCTAAGGTGTTTTTGCGTCCTTTTAAGCTGGCGTTGAACACGTGATACATAGCCGTTACATCGGCAAAATACGTTTGATGATTAGAAATAAACATCACATTTTGTGGAGGCAATTCGCGAATAATATCCGAGCCTTCAATCTTCAGTTGATTGAAACCATCATAACGGCTGTGAGTAATGAGTCCAAAAACGCGAATGAGCCATTTCTTTACGAAAAGGGTGTGTCCGAAAGGGTCTTGTTTGAATAAAGGCATTGGTCAATTTATTAATTAGGTAATCAGGCTGTCCAAAAAGTTTTTCTTGAGGGGGCGTTTACCAAACGCCCGTACATAACATACCGCAAAAGCTGTTGATTATCAATTTTATAGACTTTGTCAAAGTTTTGGGACTTTGACAAAGTTTATGATGCAAAAGTGATTTTGAGACTTTTTGGACAGCGCCATTAGTTTAGTTTATTGAAAAATTTTTACCACTATTAACGTAGCGTTCTTTACATTCGTGATAAATCTTCACCGATTCCTCAAGATTTTCCCAACCATTGATAGCTACTTTCTTCTTTTCTAAATCTTTATACACGCTAAAGAAGTGTTCGATTTCTTTGATAAGATGAGGGTTTAGATCGCTAAGGTCGTTCATTTTATTCCATAATCGGCGGGATACATCATCGATGAGAAAATCATACGATCGTAACGCACTTTGCGCAATTTAAAATCATACTCGTATTTATTGCGACTCCCCTTGGAAATTTCGATGAGTACATCAAAAGATAGTGATTTATTTTCTGACATTTCTTTTTTATTCAATTAGCGTTTAGGGGGGCAAAAATAGTAAAAAAAGTGATATATACCCCATAACCCTATTTTTTTGTTTTATAGTCTATTCGGTTTGCTATTGAGATTTGTAAAGTTTATTTTGCCTTCTTTATTTATAAGTTCCTGTCCTGCAGAGAGTTTTCCATACCAAAGACCATCAGATACATACCAATTAAGCGTTTTTAAACTTCTATTCGGTTCACCTAAGAGGTGAGAGTAATAAGTAGAATAGCTATCAAACAAAGTATTCCCTTTTTCAAATTCTTCTTTATAAAGAGCTAAGACATCGGTTATAGGCATTGGCGCATTGAGAGTTACACTTCCAAAAGTAGGTGTTTTAAGGGGGATTTTACTTATACGTGTATTATTGTCTGACGAAAGGCTTTCCCAAAAAGTAAAGACATCAGTTTGCGGAGCAAGTTCTGGTTTAAACAGATACAGCACGGGCGTTCCTTTGTAAATAGGCAAAGGGTAATCTTTTAGCATTTTGTTTATATCTACAGGTTCTTTACGGCTGATGAGAGGTTTTCTATTAAGTTCAGGCAGAACATAATAGCGCACTTTTTGAGTTCCTACCACGGCATATTCTAAAGTAGTAGTAGAAGTGTTTTTTATCACGAGATAATCGCTCCCTTTAGGCTGATAATCATAATAAGGTTGATTGTAGAGATGCCACCTATCTCTACCATTAGATTCGTATATACTGTCGTACTTTGCCATCACTTTCTCTCCTCCTATCACAAAAGGAGTAGTTTTGCGCTCGGTTATCACAGTATTTTCTTTATTTCCAGCGATATAAGTTGAATAGCTCACCTCAACTTCAGCAGGAGAGCCATCGATAGTATTTACAATGAGATAGTTGTGTTGTAACAGAGCACGTTTATGTTCTGTATAAACCTCATCTTCTTTAATACAATCAACCTGAAAGCTAAAAATAATTGCTGTAAAAATGAATAATCTTTTGAAATAGGTCTTCATCGTTTTTCTTATTGTGTGACTACAAAAGTAGTATATTCTGTTTGATTAAGCAAATTATTTGTGTAATTATGTGCATTTTGTTACCTTTGCCACAAATTTAAGCGATGGAAGATAAAACACTTATAAAAAAACGTATTGATTGGTTTTGCAAGAACAAAATCAATGCTTTTTCGCCGACTATTTCACCAGCTCCTAAATCGGTAGGGCGCAATGAAATTGAAAGTCTTTATGAGGGCTTGCGATGGTTCTTTGACAGAGACATCAAAGAGATTTTAATACAGAAGAAATATATGGGTTCTTATTGTGATATTTACTTACATAAGAACTTAGAAGATAGTTATTTAGTAAGCCGAAATGGTTATAAAATCAATCATTTAGACCGTTCACAATGGGTGCCAGCGCTCACTCAGTTGCACGCTAAGTTCAGCTGGGATAATACGACTATTCGCATTATCCAATCGGAATTGATGCCGTGGTCGGCTTTAGGTAAAGGACTTATTACGAATGAGTTTTCGGCTTATTACATCTCTCATCAAATACATTGCGACTACTTGCAACAGAGCGACTTGTATGAAAAAATAAACGCTATCAGGCAAAAACCTGAATACCTCGCTTTTGTGTCTGACGCTAAAGTACTTTCGGGCAAGGAACTGAAAGATAAATACCCTACCCACATCATTCGTCAGTACCAATCGATACGCGATATGAAGCTACTCGATTTGCCTCACTATGAGAAGAATATTGCTCTGTTTAAAAGACAATTGGACATCTTTGGCAAAGATGCAACTGTTTACTTCAAACCTTTTAATATTTTAAAGGAAATCTACGATGACGGGACTGAGTATTTTGTGAATGACAACCTCAGTTTTGCACGTATTAACAACGATGAATTTTTGCACTACACTTTTACGGATACCGCTGACTTTGAAGCCAAATACCCCGAAATACGCACTTGGGTAGACCGAATGAACGCAAATGACGAAGAGGGGGTAGTTATCAAGCCTCGTAAGGCTTTTATGCAAGGCATACCGCCTGCTTTCAAAGTGCGCAACAACGATTACCTCACACTCATTTACGGGGTGGATTTTCAAGACCGATTAGAAGAACAAATCGCTAAACGCAATATCAAAGGTAAGCTAAAATGTTCTATTAACGATTGGGCTATCAATGCCAAACTTTTGCAAACGCCTTATAATGAAATTCACGAGGAGAATTACGAATTTAAAAACTTAGTACTCGACCGCATTTTAGGGGAAGAGGTAGAAAATCAATTAGACAGCAGACTATGAGTAAACTTCTTATATTGGTGGGTGCCCCAGGGTCGGGTAAATCTACCTTTGCACGTTATTTTTTACGTACCGAAGACAATTGGATACGCGTGAATCGCGATGACTTTCGCTTGATGCAGTTTGGTGATTCACTAATGATTCCGTTCTATGAAGAGCGCATTAGCAAAATGGTAGAAGCCTCGGTGCTCACCTTGCTAAAAAGTGATACCAATGTGATTATCGATGCTACAAACACATCGTTGCGCACCATTCAGGATATGATTCACACTTATACTGAATACGCTGATATCAGTTTTAAAGTATTTGATTTACCTGTAAACGAATTAGTAAAACGCTGTGATAAACGCTATGAAGAAACGGGAAAATTCATATCTAAAAGTGTGGTAGAGAGAAATGTGGCTAACCTAAAGCACACTCTCGAAAAATTTGATTTTGCTCCTATTCCTCGCAAAGTACAAGTGGCAACTACCAGCTATGTTACTCAAGATAAGAACCTACCTAAGGCTGTGATTTGCGATTTAGATGGTACTCTTTCCTTGCTCAATGGTCGTGATCCTTACAACGCGGCGACTTGTGATAACGACTTGCTGAACGAACCTGTAGCTGCTGCTTTGAAAATGGCTAAACAACAAGGTTATCAAGTGATTTTGCTCTCGGGGCGCGAAGATAAATTCCGCGAACCTACAGTGCGTTTTCTCGATAAACACCAAATAGGTTACGACTTACTGCTGATGCGCACCTCTAACGATTTTCGCAAAGATAACATCATTAAAAGAGAACTTTTTGAGGGAGAAATACAAGGAAAATACTTTGTAGAATTTCTTTTAGATGACCGCAATCAAGTGGTAGATATGTGGCGCAAGGATTTGCATTTACCTTGCTTTCAAGTGAATTATGGGGATTTTTAGGTTGATTATTTTTTGGGAGAATCGCAGAGATTATTTTAGAGAATCGCAGAGAAACTCGGAGAATCGTAGGGTTTTTGGACAAGGTCAGACAAGGCGGACGGGGCGGAGATGGACTAATGTACCATATTTGCGTTTTAAAGCCTACCCCCGTTGAAGGTGTCCGAAAAGTTTTATTTAAGTGGGCGTTTGCAAAACGCCCCTACATAACATACTTCAAAAAATTATTGATAATCAGAGTGGTCTACTTTGCCAAAGGTCGTAGCACGACGAGCAATTAAAACTTTGGCAAAGTGTAGCGACGCAAGCCTACCCCCGTTCCCCCTTCCGAAGGAAGGGGGCAATCCGCAAAAGCGATTTTGAGACTTTTCGGACAGCCTTACAATACGCAAAAGCTACCTTTTTGATGAGAAAACATCTTCTACATTCAAGTTATTAAGGTAGCTTTTTTTATATCAATTCAGCTTCAAACATTTCTTTGAAATGCTTTAGGATATGCGATTTTACTTCGGCTATATCTACTTTATCTTTGGCTAATTCTACATTTAGTGAGGTTACTGCCTTACCGCGAATTCCACAAGGGATAATATTATCAAAATATCCCAAATCAGTATTTACATTTAGGGCAAATCCGTGCATCGTTACCCAGCGGGAACAGCGGACACCCATTGCACAAATTTTGCGAGCAAAAGGAGTTCCTACATCGAGCCAAACGCCTGTTTCACCTTCACTGCGCTCTGCTTTGAGACCATAATCGGCAAGAGTGCGAATGATCACTTCTTCTAAAAAGCGGAGGTACTTGTGGATATCAGTAAAAAAGTTATCTAAATCTAAAATAGGATAACCTACAATTTGACCAGGACCGTGATAGGTGATATCCCCTCCCCTATTAATTTTATAGAAAGTAGCTCCTTTTTTCTTTAATCCTTCTTCATCAATAAGCAAATTCTCTATATGTCCGCTTTTACCCAAGGTATAGACGTGAGGATGCTCTACAAAGAGAAAATAATTATCGGTAGGTAAGTGAGTGTTATTAGCTCGGTTATTTGTTTTCTGATCGACAATTTTTTGAAAGAGGTTTTCTTGGTAGTCCCAAGTTTCTTTATAATCTTTATTGCCTAAATCTCTAACGATTACTTGTTTGTTCATAAATAGTTTGAATATTACCCTGACGGATGTCGCCAGTGTTATAGCCTTTGGTAAACCAATATTTTCGTTGTTCGGAAGTACCGTGAGTAAAGGAATCGGGAACTACGTGCCCTTGCATACGTTTTTGTATAGCATCATCACCTACAGCATTTGCGGCACTAAGTGCTTCGTCGATATCATCGGTATCCAAATATTTTTGATTGTGGTGCGCCCAAACTCCTGCATAGAAATCGGCTTGCAACTCTTGAGCTACAGACCATTTATTGGCAGCAGCCTTAGAGAGCCCTTGTTGTTTTTGGCGTACTTGCTGAGAGGTACCCAAGAGCGTTTGAATATGATGCCCCACCTCGTGAGCCATCACATAAGCGATAGCAAAGTCGCCGCCTTTAGCTCCGAATCGAGTTTTGAGTTCTTCAAAAAAGTCCATATCCATATAGAGTTTTTGGTCGGCAGGGCAATAAAAAGGACCTACAGCTGCCGTAGCATTACCGCAACCGGTGCTGACATTTTCGGTGAAGAGTACTAAGGTAGGTTTTTTATAGGTACCTAATCCATTTTGAGCAAATACTTTTTCCCAAACATCTTCGGTATCAGCGAGTACTGTAGCCGTAAATTCGCCTATTTTTTTCTGTTCGGCAGTGAGTTCTACACGTTCTACTGCTTGTTGTGTTTGGTTACCACCTGCTACTTGGTTTACAACAGAGGCTACTTGTTGTCCTGTTTCGCCACCAAATAGTTGCAATAATACAACGATGATACCGACGATACCACCGCCAGCGATAAGTCCGCCTTTGCCGCGCATACCACGGCGATCGTCAACATTGCTACTTTGACGTCTTCCTTCCCATTTCATAGTTTTTTCTTATTTTGAGTTTTCGGGGGCAAATGTAGTAATAATTTGTGAATTTGCCAATTTGTAAGGGAGAATTGTGCGGTGCACCAATTCCGGAGGCACGAGCTACAAGCTCGCGCTAGCGGTGAGTTGGATGGAGGGAGTGTTGTTTTGAGAAATTTAAATTACTGATGATGATAGGGCTCATTTCGGAGAATCGTAAAAGCACGGTAGAGTTGTTCTACAAAAAATAGGCGTATCATTTGGTGTGAAAAGGTGAGTTTGGAAAGCGACAACTTGCCATTAGCACGGTCGTATACTTCTTTTGAAAAACCATAAGGTCCCCCAATCACAAAGGTGAGCTGCTTGATGCCGGCATTCATTTTCTTTTGCAATTCATCGGCGAAAGCCACTGAGGTAAACTCTTTGCCACGTTCGTCTAAGAGTATCAGGTGATGAGACGAGGCTACATTGCCGAGGATAAGCTCCCCTTCTTTTGCTTTTTGTTGCTCTTCCGATAGTGATTTGCTATTCTTAATATCGGGCAAGAGTTGCAATTCAAAATTGATGTAATACGAAAGTCGTTTTTCGTAGGTGGTGATGAGCTCTTGTAAGGCTGAATTATCGGTTTTTCCTACGGCTATAAGTTTGATATTCATCGGTTAAGTGAAAAATTATAAGTCGCAGACAAATACTTCTATATTTTTTTCTAAAAGGGTTTCATTGATAATGGCTTCGATTTTATCCCAAGAGCCTCCTGCTAATCCGCAACCTATGCGAGGCATTTGTACTTTGGCATTGTTTTCAAGAGCGAAATTGGCTACTTGTTGTAAGGCTTTTTTCACTGCTTCATAACGAATAGGGGGATTGCCGTTCTCATCTTTATAAATATGATGCTGCCCAATCATATTGGCAACCCATATATCATTTTCTACTTTTACAAACTGCACTGCACCCAAAGCGAAACCTTCGCCTTGTTTATACCATTGTTTGTATTGTTTTTCAGGTGTTTTCCAGCGTTTGGAAAGTGCTAACACAAAACCTTTACCCCAAGCACCTATATCATTACAAATATGGGTGATGATAATGTTACCTTCGGTTTGTGGTGCCGTAGCATCGGCTTTTAAATAGTGTATCATTGTTGATTTTTTTATTATGAGGTTTGGGAGAGACTTGGGAAATCTCGGAGGAACTTGGAGAGACTCGGACAAGTCGGACAAGGCTGACGAGTTAAAGGAGGGGTAATTATATGAGGATGTCCGAAAAGTTCTATTTGTAAGGGCATTTGCAACACATACCCAACTATTGCTGGCTTTCTTACTCAAAAGACTCTAAAAGTGATTGACTATTTGAGTATTCAACTTTGCCAAAAATATGAACTGTACGGACAAGAAACTTTGGCAAAGATAGGGATGCAAATACGATTTTGAGACTTTTCGGACAACTTCATTGAATATTTATTAGAAGAAGAATCTTTCTTTTTCTCCTCTTTCGTTCAGGAATTCTAACGAGTTGCGATTGCGTGAAGAAAGATTAGACATTATATTTTTCAATTCATCTACATCTTTAATGGTTTTTCCATTCACTGAAAGCAACACTTTTCCTACTATATTGATATTATTGTACTCATAAAACTGACCTGCAGCAGTAACCTTCACTCCATTTTTAGTTTTAAAACGTTTTTGGTCGGCTTCTGAAAGGTTTTTCACTTCCAAACCTAAGGATTGTATTACATAAGTAGTGTTTTTCTTGAGGGTAATATTGGCAGTGCGTTCTTTACCTTCGCGTACATAAGTTACTTTTAGCATATCGCCAGGACGTTTAGAAGCGATGTGACCACTAAGGTCAGAGTATTTATGTATCTTCACATTATCGATTTGTTTGATAATGTCACCTTTTTTAAGACCGGCAGCTCCTGCTCCTGAGTCATCATCTACAGAATCTACATAGAATCCTTCAGTTTCTTTGACGTTGAGTTTTTTGGCTACTTCGGAGTCTAATCCTTGTCCGCGTACGCCCATAACCCCGCGTTGTACATTTCCGTATTCTATCAAATCTTCTACCACTTTTTTAGCGATATTGCTAGGCACAGCAAATGAGTAGCCCATATATACCCCTGTAGTAGATGAGATTGCGGTATTGATACCAATGAGGTCGCCATTGAGGTTTACCAAAGCTCCCCCACTGTTTCCCATATTCACCACGGCATCGGTTTGTATAAACGATTCTATTTTATCGCTACCGCGCTCGCTGATATTACGCGCTTTTGCACTGATGATTCCGGCAGTAACGGTAGAATTCAAGTTGAAAGGATTCCCTACTGCGAGTACCCATTCGCCTACTTGCGTATTATCGGAGTCCGCAAAAGTGAGGAAAGGTAGTTTTTCGTCGGCTTCTATTTTTAGTAAGGCAATATCGGAAGCGGCATCTGTACCTATGAGTTTAGCTGTATAAGTTTTATTGTTGTTAAGGGTAACCTCCAAAGTAGTAGCATTGGCAATCACGTGATTATTGGTTACTATATAGCCATCGGGGGTAATGATAACGCCAGAGCCTGTACCTACTTGGGTCTGTTCGCCTCCCCCATTACCGTAAAAAAGGTCGAAGATAGAGGTAACACCTCCTTGTGATTTTACAGTGTTCTTTACGTGCACTACGCTATTCACCGTTTTGTTAGCCGCTTCTACAAAGTTGGTTTCGCCTGCTACCGTTCTTTCAGGGGTAGTGTGATTAGTTTGTACCAAAGCGGGACGTGAGAGCAAATCAAGTGCCTCTTGTTTGGCGTCGTGTTTATCTATAAAGAGTTTATACCCTCCTAAGGTCATAGCTCCGCCGAGGAAGGCAGTAGCTATCATTGTTGCGTAATTCTTCATCATATTTTTTGTTTTACTAATTTTTTTTATATCGTAAGACGAATAGGCAACAATTGTGCCATTTTAATGGCTAATAATAAGAGCTTCTTTAATCTTTTATGTTTCAAAACAAAATTAGATTGTGAATAAATAAGAGTATTTTTTTGAGGAAGGTACAAAACCTCTCTAACATAATACAATTTAAAATTAATTGATTATCAATACAATCAACTTTTTATAGATATAATCTGTACAAGCAAAAAACTTCGATAGAATGTAGTGAAGTAAGTGTTATTTTGAGACTTTTCGGATAACTCTTCAAGAATATTCGTACTAATTTTTATATTAAATCTCACACCAATTTTAATGCGTTTTTTCAATTATCAATTATCTAGTTGTATACATACAGATTAACAACTTTTATTACTATATTTCGCGAAATAGACACATCAATATAATTAATTATTTAACTAAACTATTATTGATAGCCTTAAAAACTTCACTGTTTTGATGAGGCACACAGTCCTGTACCCAATACCACCAAAAATAACCGCCCACGTAGTTCTTTACATATTTAGGCATCGAATAATAGTGCTTAGCTCTTTGTACTTTACTTTGTACAGAGTACTTCTTATAGTCGTTATTGCCACATTCCCCTATGCCTAATTTAACATTTGGAAAGATAGCTTCTAAATTGTTAAATACATTTTGCCAATTAGGTTGGTAATCATCGTTATCATCTTCGTAATAGCTTACTAACACATAATCCAATTGTTTTTTCATATCTTCAGGAATATATTTTTTTAGCCAATCTTCCATTGTTACTTTTTGGTCATCAGGTTTAAAATAGTAGCTCACAAGCACTGTTTTTGCTTTTTTACTGTGGATAAACTTATAAGCACCATAGGCTTTATTGGCAATAAACTGAGGGTCGTCACCCAACCAACCTTCTCCGTTAATTTCATTGCCCACTTCCCAAAAATCTGTATATGCCGATAGCTCTTCATACGAATCCTGAAATCTCTTTATATAACTATCTACGTTAGTGTATTTTTTCATATCTTCGGAATCGGCAGGTGTTGCCATCACATAAGCTACTTGGTGAATAGCCAAAAAAAGTGGTTTGTAATCTGCTATCGCTGTACCCTTAGACATCACTATACGTACCGTAGGTTTTATAGGCATTGCCTTGATAGCATTTACAATCTGTTGAACAGTAACTCTGGTTTTATCCCAACTGTCATCTATAGTAATACCATACAAATAGGTATTTGTAGGGGGATTAGGGTTTGATTGGGGAGCTTCATCATTACTTTTATGACAAGTTATAAAAATAATTGTCATACATAAAAATAATATTCTTTTCATTTTATTAATAATTTCATTCTGAGAAAGCAAAGATACTATTTTTTAAAAACTATTCCTAAACAAATTATCTTATAATTTCAAAATCCATACTCACTTTCTATTTCATTTTTTTAACATATAAAATTATAAAGTATAACTCGCATTATAAAATCAACGACAAATATATTCAAAATATAGAAGATAATAATAGAAAAAGGCTGCTTCCGATGGGAAGCAACCTTTTTCAAACTATGTCCTTTAAAGTCAAATTACAATTTAGGAGCACCAGCGAGGACGTCGGCACTTGCACCTTCAGCGAATTTTTTATCTTTGAAGTTTTGTACAAATGATTCAGCTAATTCTTTGAGTTTAGCGCTGAATTGAGCTTTGTCACTCCAAGTATTTTCTGGGTTCAAGATGCTTTGGTCAGAAACACCGTCGCAAGATTGAGGCACTTTGAATCCGAAGATAGGCAATTCTTTGTATTCAACGTTGTTAAGTTTGCCGGTAAGAGCCGCAGTGATAAGAGCGCGGGTATCTTTCAAGCTACATCTTTTCATTTTACCGTTGTAACCAGTGTTTACCAACCATACGTTTACGCCAGTTTCTTTGATTTTTTCAGCCAAACGTTTACCGTATTCAGCTGGGTGAAGAGGCATAAAGGCAGCTCCGAAGCAAGCAGAGAAAGTTTTTTGAGGAGTAGTAATACCTACCTCAGTACCGGCAACTTTAGAAGTATAACCAGAAACGAATTGGTAAGCAGCTTGTTCAGGAGTCAATTTAGAGATTGGAGGCAATACGCCGTAAGCATCGAAAGTAAGGAAGAAGATGTTTTTAGGATTGTGTCCTATAGAACCAGGTTGGATATTTGCGATGTGGTAAATAGGATAAGAAACACGAGTGTTTTCAGTGATATCAGTGCGAGAGAAATCAACAACACCTTTATCATCCATAATTACGTTCTCAAGGATAGCGCCTTTTTTGATAGCACCGAAGATTTCAGGTTCTTTTTCAGCAGTAAGGTCAACTACTTTAGCATAGCAACCACCTTCGAAGTTGAAAACGGTATTTTCAGGAGTCCAACCGTGTTCGTCATCACCGATGAGGTGGCGGTTAGGGTCGGCAGAAAGGGTAGTTTTACCAGTACCAGAAAGGCCGAAGAAGATAGCAGTATCACCGTCTTTACCAACGTTAGCAGAACAGTGCATTGGCATAGTGTTGCGGAAGACAGGCAATTCAAAGTTCATAGCAGAGAAGATACCTTTTTTAATTTCTCCGGTATAACCTGTACCACCAATCAATGCAATTTTTTTAGTGAAGTTCAAGATAGCGAAGTTAGCTTGACGAGTACCATCTACAGCAGGGTCAGCTTCAAAACCAGGAGCGTTTACAACTAACCAATCTTCTTTGAAAGAAGGGAGTTCACTATCATCTATACGCAAGAACATATTGTAAGCAAAAAGGTTGCTCCAAGGAAGTTCAGTAATAGTACGGATATTGGTGCGGTATTTAGGGTCGGCGCAAACATAGCCATCGTGAACGTAAATTTCTTTACTTGAAAGATAAGCTACTACTTTTTCGTATAGTTTATCGAATTTTTCGGGTTCGAAAGGGATGTTGATACTACCCCACCATACGCGATCTTTGGTGATATCATCTTTTACGATGAAGCGGTCTTTAGGAGAACGACCTGTAAATTTACCTGTGTTGATAGCAATAGCTCCAGAAGAAGCTTCAACGCCTAATTTTTTGTCCAAAGTTTCTTGGTGAAGTTCGTCAGCAGACAATTGGTAACGAACATTAGCGTTTTTAATTCCGTATTTATCAACGGAAAGTGTTTTTGGTTTACTCATAATGTCTTAAATTTTTTATTTAAAATTCTATAATTTACTAACTTATGTTTTTTTGTTTTACACAGTAGGAAAGCTCCTCTGAAAAACGCTGCAAATGTACGCAAAAAAAATGTAATGAACAAATATTTTTAACATTTTTTTTGCAAAAATGATGATGAAGGAGAATCGCGGAGAAACTCTGAGAATTGCGGAGCGGTGGGAGGTGCGAGTCGCACGGGCAGAGATGGGAGCGGTGGAAACAATGGGAGTGGTGGGAATGGTGGGAGGGGCAAGCCGCACGGGCAAGGATGGGAGCGGTGAGAGGGGTGGGAATGGTGAGAGGTGCGAGCCGCACGGGCAGGGATGGGAGCGGAGGGAATAGTGGGAGCGGTGGGAATAGTGGGAGCGGTGGGAATAGTGGGAGCAGTGGGAATAATGGGAAGGTGACAATTGTGTTGATTAATAGAATAATTAACTTTGGCAAAGGTTGTAGCTTGATAAGCTATTAGAACCTTTGCCAAAGTGTGGTGGTGCAAAAGGGGTATATACAGACGAAGAGTTATTTTTTGATGTAAAACCAGACTTCGTCGTTACGGGCACTGGTGAAGATGTAATAACCATTGTTTTGATCTTCTACCTTATAAGGACTATATTTTGCTAATTGCAACAATAAATTTTTTACATCGGAAAAGAAGTAGATGTAGTTATAATAGTCTTCTCCAATGTCTCTAAATAGGATTTCGACTTGATTAGGTTCGCCAGCTACCCCTACGAAATCGGCTTCGTAATAACAATTATAGCCACTTACATCGGCATATAGTTGAGAAACACTTGTGCCATCGTTTCCATTAGCCAATGGCATAAAATAAAGCGACTCGGACAGAACAAAATTAGCTCCATACTCACGTGCAATGGCTCTTTTTCTTCTATTGAAATAGTTTAATAAAATAGGTGACACCCATCCACTACTGAAGTTTATTTGATGAGTGTTATCAGTAGGGATGAAAGGGGAGGTTACAAAAGAGGTTGTAATCGTGCCATCGGGGGTGGTGAGTCCTGTTTTGGCATTGTTGATATAAAACTCACTGAAAGTAACACCATTGATGGTTACGGGTTCATAGAGTTTAAAGCCTTTTTCGGTCATTAGGAAAGCGCGTTGCTCATACTTTTGGTTGTTGTTGTACAAGAAAGCAATCTGTCTATAAGTAGGAAAAAATTTTAGGTTTACTTCTGTTCCGTTTACGCTGATAGGAGACAGTGCTTTGTTTTTTAGGGTATTAGTATTTTCTCTCAGTTTGTTTAAGAAAGTTTCTCTATCACCTTCTAATTTTCTGAGTGTCATCAGGTTGTTAGAGGTACGACCACGCAAGGTAAATACGCCATTTTCTTCTTTGAGGAAGATAAAATCTATATCGCCACCTCTTCCTTTAGGAAAGCAGTTGGATACAAAAGAAAAGTGATGTAATACCTTACTATAGGTGTCAAAACTCAAGGTAGGACCTTCTGTTATGGTATATCTGAAGTAAGAGGTGTCTTCGGTATTATCCTTTAAGACTTCAGAGGAGGCTGTTACCTTTCCATCGGCGAACTTCACGATATAGTTATAGCCACCGATACTGCGGTCGAAGCGGGGATAGTCTCTTTCGGTAGCAAAAACAGTAGGATTATAGGGGTATACCCAAAAGCCTACGTTGCTTTCGCCAGGGTAACTACTCAAGACCCAATAGGTATTAGGAGCTTCTAATTGGCTTTTGTACTTTTGAAGGATGCTATTGTTACGTTCGGAAGGTTTTTGAGAGAACACATCGTCTTCTTTGTAACTACAACTGATAAGCATCAATGTTGATAGTGCTATATATAGGTATTTTTTCATTTTAATCGTTGTTTAATATTGAAAAATCTTTTGCAGGCACGGCTACGCCATCGAAGGTTTTACCAGCTACATAAGGATAACGGCTGCGAATTTCGGCTCTAAACTCATCTAAATTGATGTTCCAAGTCTCAGACAGGTATTTTTTCATAATAGCTATCTTTTGTTCTAATTTTTGTTTGCCGGTATAGGTTTCGGTATCTCTTATTTTTACGTCGGCTTCTTTGAGTACTTCTTCCCAAACGCTAGCAGATTCATAGCCTGTTATATCACCATAATTCACAAATTTGGCTTTCCAAGCGGTGTACAAACTATCGTCGAAGCCATCACCATCGGTATCTAAGCTGCTATTGGTAGTGGCACAACCGCAATCCAAAGAGGCGTTGTAATAGACAATGTAACGGGCTAATAGTTCTACGAAATCTTCGTCGTGGTCGTAACTAGAATAAGCGGTGATGAATCCAGCTTTTAGGTAGTCGCGAGTGCTACCCCAATGGCTAAAGCAGTTTCCCCCTTGATAGTCGTTGAGCGATATTTTCTCGTAATCGGTAGTGTACTGTATTGACTGGTGCAAGGTATGTGAATTTTCGTGATAGAGAGTAGACAACAGGTTATCGTTCAGCCAATAGATATTATTAGGCTGGATGTTGTTTATCTCGGTGAGGTGCACTTTTCTACCTACATTAGCAAGCCCTACGTTCTTAGAGCCATCACTATTGAAAGCAGGTTGCCCCAACAAGATGAGCATATTGAAGGAATGTTCCTTCAAGAAAGTTGTAGAAGTTATTTTTACATAGGGTTCTACAAATAAGTACTTAAACACATTGACGAACTGTACAGCCTTATCGTATTGGGTGGGAGTATAGGAGTACTCACGATTGATGAGCTTGTTATCTTCATACCTATACACTATCTCGATACTATAAGGGGTTGCAATATATTTATCTAAATATCTATCCAGCTCATTTTGAGGGTTTAAGGTAGAACCGTCACTCTCGGGTGTATCATCACTGAGTTTATCGTGGTTGCTACAACCTAAGAAGAAAAGAGCTGCACAAAGGGGATATAGTATTTTTTTCATACGTTGAGTTTTTATTTTTATTATCTTGGGTTTGCTTGCATTCCTGCACCAATAACGGCATCGGGTAGTTGTATGGTGCGTTTCAAATCGTCAGGAGGCAAGATGGCTTTGATGGTTGAGTTGTTTCGGTTTCTGTTGTCACGCTGATATCTGGCGACCTCTATATTATAACGGCGTATATCTTGCCAGCGCAATCCTTCGCCAAGGGTGAGGATACGGCGGCATTGCAATAGGTAGTGCAAGAGAGGTTCTTGAATACCATCGTTGGCAATGGCAAAAGATGGAGCGAGGCGTTTTTTTTGAGTTGCTCCATTATCGGTAGCGGTAGAGGAATAAGCCAAATTGTTGTAAAAGTCTACAATTTCTTGTTGGGTGAATTGGTTTTTAGAAGTATAACTTCCTATAGTAACATCTTTTTTGATGAATTTACCTGTCCACATATTGAGGTCGTTGATCGCACTTGCATATTGTTGCAGGTGTATTTTAGCTTCGGCACGTACCAAAAGAGTTTCATCGGTAGTGAAAGGGACAACGATGCTTTTTTTGACGGTAGTACCTTCTTCATTTTTAGCATTGAATTTAGGAAATTTATCGACTACTACCCCATCGGCACGGGCGCTGGTAGGGGTAAAAGGTTCGAAATAGTAATAGCCAAACGAGAAGTTGTTATTAGGTTGGCGTTGAGGATACCACAAGTTTGCAGTTACGAGTGTTTCCTCGCCGTTTGTGCGTTTGTTGTGTACAAAACGTGTATAGGGTGTAAAATAAGTTTCGGATATTTCGGAACTTACAGGCAAGAGCAACAAATTGGCATTGATACGCTCATTGGTGTAATAAATGGCAAACCTACCGAATACTTTTCCTCCTGTTTTGCTTGCATCGGTGAAGTCGCTCCAGTTGCGCAAGAGTGCTTCGGTAGTAGCATCGTTGGTGGAGAGCACTACATTGGCGGCATCTAAGGCTTTTTGCCATTGTTGGTAATACAAATAGAAGCGTGCCGCAAAAGCATAAGCTGCTTTTTTGTTGAAGTGGTATTTAGGTGTTTGGTAATAACTATCATTAATGAGAGGTAGGCCTGTGGTGAGGTCGGCATCTATTTTGGCATATACCTCGGCTACAGTACCTCTTGCGTATTTTCTATTGAGTTCGCTTTCAGGTTGTAGCATATAAGGAATACCCAAATCGGTACTGCTGCTATTGGGATTATAAGGTTTAGAAAAAAGGTTCACCAGCACAAAGTGAGCATAAGCGCGCGCTACTAAAGCTTCTCCTTTACAAGCGTTGAGTTCTGCTGAAGCGCTCATTTTTTCAATGGCTTCGAGCACGGTATTAGCCGTATTAATTGCTTGGTAGTGAGCTGTCCAAACATTCTGTAATCCGTCGCTATTATTATATTCGCGTATTACCTGCCAATAGCTAGCTTCATTGCTCAAGTAGTTAGCGCCTGATATGATAGTACCGTTATCGTCAATATTATCGGAGGAGAGTTCGCTTATGACAATTTCGCTTGTTTCAGGATAAGCGTTTGTGAGCAATCGGCGTGCTTTTTCGGGGGTATCGATGCGCACTTGGTTGTCGGGCAACTCATCGAGTAACTGGTTGCAGGCGGTCAAGCTGCATACGGCTATACCTATAAGTATATATATCTTTTTCATCGTTTCTCTGTTTTTTTAAGATTAAAGACCTACTCTTAAAGTAAATATAAGGCGTTTTGGCTGGATAGGAGTTCCATTAGCCAGATAATCGGGGTCGTCGCCGTTGAGTCGTTTATCGGCATATAGCAAGGCGAGATTGGTTCCTTGGAGTTTCATACTCAGCTGGCGGATATGGTTTCTTTTCAAGAATTCTTTATCAAAAGTATAACCTATAGAGATTTCTTTTAATCGAATGTTATCACCTTTGGCTATGCGAATATCGGAATAATCATAGGTGTAATAGGCTTGTATTACATTGGCTCTTTGGTATTGTTCAAACATATAAGAGGTAAAAAGCGTAGGCATTGTAGTGCTTTTCTCATCGCCTTCTCTCAACCAGCGATTGTTGAGTTCTTTAGGGGCGGTACTATAATCGGTTGCATAAGCATTGGTGATTTTACGCAAGCGCACCACATTGCCGTAAGAATAGGTAAAGACAACGCCGAGCGAAAGTCCTTTGTAAGTAAATGAGTTGCTGAAACTTCCTTTATCGGTAGGGATGAGTGTACCTGAATATTTCAAGAAATCGACATTGCGGTTATCAAATCGAATACCACTGACTGTGGTGTTGCCATTGGCGTCCAAGAAAGTAGGTAGCCCCTTGTCATTCAGTCCATTGAAAGGAATAGAGAATATAGATTTGAGGGGGTAGCCTTCTTTGGCAAAACCAGCGGGCGAGCTACTGGTGGTAGAGTAGCCTATCATATCTCTAATGGTAGGGGCGGTAAGCAGTTTGGTTACCTCGTTGGTAGCGCGGGAATAGACGAAAGAAGTTTTCCAAGAGAAATCGGTTGTTTTTATATTGGTTGTTTCCAAGCCAAGTTCTACGCCTCGTATGCGCATTTCAGCCATATTTCCTTTTTTGGTAATCGTTCCTCCTACGCCTTGGGTTACAATATCGCCAATGAGGTCATAACTCTTTCGGTTGAACCATTCTGCTGATATGTTGATGCGATTGTTGAATAAGCCTAACTGAGTACCGAGGTTGAGTTCTTGGTTTTTTTCATAGGTAAGGTCGTGGTTGGCAGCATTTTTTATGTATAAGCCTATCTCACGCTCGGTTGAGTTTCGCCAAGGCATATCGGTATAGATTTGAGAAAGCGAATTGCTCACAGAAGGGGAAATGGCTGTTATTCCAAAAGAGGCTTTAAACGATAAGAGCGAGAGCGGTTTGAGTTTGCTGAAGAATTTTTCTTCGGTTACGTTCCACTTTACTCCTGTGTTCCAAGTAGGCATCCATCGTATGTAACGCGATTCGCCGAACTTGTTAGAGGCATCATATCGAAGAGTTCCATCAAAGGTATAACGTTTCTTAAATGTATAGCTCACATTTCCGTAGAAGGCTTGGTTGTTGTTCACGGTGTTGTTGATGCTGTAATAGTTTTTGTTTTCTTCTTGTCGTTTTTTAAAGAGGAGATAGCTGTAATAGCTATAATATCCTGAGTTATAGAGGACGCCGTAATTGTCGTTAGAGTCGGTATCGCGCTGTGTATTATCCATTTCAAAACCGCCAAACAGCGATAGGAGGTGCAAACCGTTTTTAAAGCTGTCGTTATAACTTATTGTAGCGCGGAAGTTGTTGCTACGGGTGGTCATTTCTCGTTTAGAGCGCAAGCCACCTTCGGGCAATACGATGTTGGGGAGAGCAAAGGGGTCGTTAGGGTCTTTATAGAGATTATTATTGCTATCACGGATGAAGGAGTTGGACATCTCGCGGTAAGACATTGCCTCGTTTGATTTTTCGGTGCGGTCGGTATTGCGGATATAAGACTGGTATCGTATAGCGCCCATTAGAGAGGCTTCGACTTTAGGGGTAATTTTCCAAGAGAGTTGTGCCTGCAAACGCAAATTGGCGGTATAGCTTTTTCGATAGGCATTATCTATTTCGTTGAAGATATTGTAAGGAGTGTATTTTTGGGTGTAGTAGTCCTTAGGGTCTAAGGCACGGGAGTTGTTAAGGGCGTAAGAATATAAATCTTGATAAGGAGAAAGTTGTTCTCTATAGGACAAGTCGTTGATGACATTCAGGCGTACTTTTCGAGAGAGGTTGTAGTTAGCATTTAGGTTTCCAGAGTATTGATTTAAGTAGCTTCCTTTCGTCCAACCTGGGTCGCTGAGCACACTCAAAGCGGCGTAATAAGTAGATTTTTCATTTCCAGAGGAGAAAGATAGGGTGTGGTTTTGCATTATACTTGTTTGAAAGAGCTCGTTGAACCAATTGGTGTTCCTAAGTCCGGCAGCTCTGAGGTAAGCAGCGCGCCCTGCTTCGGTATTAGGTACCATAGGGTTGCCATTGGCATCTAATATTTTATACAGTTGGTACATTCGCGAGAGCACGCCCGTTTGAGCGTAGATATCATCGACTTTGAAGTGTCCAGCTTGTAAAAACTCTTTGTATAGTGCGACTTGGTCTTGCGAGTTCATTATATTATACTCGGCATAGGTAGGGATAAAACGAAAGGTAGATTCATTGGTATAGGTGATGTTGCTACTTCCTACATTTCCTTTTTTAGTGGTGATAGCAACAACCCCCCCGATAGCTCGCTGGCCATAGATAGCGGTAGCTGAAGCGTCTTTAAGCACTTTAAAACCTTCTATACTTTCGGTGGTAAGGCCAGGTATAGCCGCGGCGATGAGCATTTTAGCGTCGTCGGAGACTAAATCTTCAGGTTTTAAATCTATATCGTCTTCCAATATTACCCCATTGAGCACCCATAGGGGTTTGGTATTCCCTGAGATAGAAGTTTCCCCGCGCGTAATGGTGTTCATAGGAGTTTGTGCTGTAGTGGTTTTAGAGGTAGTAGCAGTAGTAGTTACTGTTTGCGTTTGGGCGGTAGTCCATTGGGTTAGCCATACAAAAACGCACAGTAGCGAGAGAGTTTTAAATTTTAGTACCTTCATATTATTTTTTGTGGTATGAGGTCGCAAATATACGACATTAAACGAAACGATGCAAATATTTTGTTAAAAAAATTGGGGGAATGTATTTTAATTAGATTGTGAATAAATAATAATCGGAAGTGGAGGAATGGGATTATTAGACAGTGCGGACGAGTTGGGCGAGGCAGATGGTGATATTAATAGACTTTTTAGTTAGAGAGAGGCTTGAGAATCTCGGAAAATTGCAAGGAGTGTTATTTTTGATAGTTTTTGTGATATTGTTTTTGGGGAAACTTCGTTGTGTGTTCGTTGTGTGTTCGACTCTGCATTAAATTGGTATATTGACAAATTATTATTATCTTTGCACTCCAAATAAATGAGGATGAGAATGAGAATACTACCAGCTTTTATATTTATCATATTAAGTTGCTTCCTTTCATTAGTAGGATATAGCCAAAGTTCTACTACTGAATACTATTTTAAACGCATTTCTATAGAACACGGTTTGTCGCAATCGGGGGTTACTACTATGGTTCGCGACCATAAAGGGCTTTTGTGGATAGGCACTCGGCAAGGAATCAATAGAGTGGATAGGAATCACCTTAAGAAGTATATTGACGATTATGTTTACCAGCTCTTGGAAGATGCTCAACAAAACCTTTGGGCTATCACCCCCAAAGGTGTATTACGCTACAATTCAGACCAAGATACTTTTCTTCCTATTATCAACCAGCAGTTATTTTCTATCTGTACTACCCAAAAAGGTGTGTACTTTGGAGGTTATGCTGCTATCTATCAGTATGATTACGCTACTAAGAAGATTGAGCGTTTACCTCTGCGCAAAGACCCTCTCTCTAAAGATAAAGAATGTCTCATCACACATTTATTTCCTATAGATAGCGATACACTTTTAGCGGGTACAGAAAGTGATGGTTTGTATCTTTATTCTTTTAAAAATGAATTGCTAAAGGCTTTTATCACTGAAAATGCTAGTCCGTTGAGCAGTCTTTATTACGACACTAATCGCAAAGAAGTATTGTTTTCAGTTTTTCAAAAAGGGCTTTTTCGCTATAGTCTTTCAGGAGCATTTATAGGGCATTACCACACTCAAAACAGTTCCTTACCTAATGATATTATTTTAGATATCAAGCCTTATAAAAATAGAATATGGCTTGCCACTGATGGCGGAGGGGTATCAGTATTCAATCCTGCTGATCAGCGTTTCTTCAACATACAACACAGTGCGGGTAATGTGCACTCCATTCCTGTAAACTCTATCACTGTACTTTACGAAGACCCTAATCACAATATGTGGGCGGGTACCGTGCGCGATGGTGTTTTTCTATTTAAAGAAACCTATATCAAAACCTATACTGATAGTGCCTTGGGTAGTAATAATGGACTTTCGGAACGCGCAGTCATCAGCCTCTATGAAGCCCCTAATGGCATACTATGGATAGGTACTGATGGTGGAGGTATCAATGCTTTTAACCCTCAAACAGAACATTTTACACATCATTTAAACACCTATACCGACAAGGTATCGTCTATCACCTACTTTTCACCTAATGAGCTTTTAGTATCTCTCTATAGTAAAGGGCTTTTTATATACAACACTAATGCTCGTAAGTACACACCTTTTCTACTTCGTGATGAAACGACTAACCAGCAAGAATGTCACACTGGGTTTACTCCTTTTGTATACCGAATTAACAATGATTTAATACTTATTACTGCTAAAAATACTTATCTCTATCAACTAAGTAACAAACAGTTTACTAAAATATCTTTTGCCCAAAATATCGCTCCTAAAATAG
This sequence comes from Capnocytophaga genosp. AHN8471, assembly GCF_016806945.1. Lineage (NCBI taxonomy): Bacteria > Pseudomonadati > Bacteroidota > Flavobacteriia > Flavobacteriales > Flavobacteriaceae > Capnocytophaga > Capnocytophaga genosp. AHN8471. The sequence goes on along the minus strand of NZ_JAESPJ010000004.1, from coordinate 48,888 downwards.
CTTTACAACTAAAGGCAGAAGTAGGCAATACTCTCTACCTCAGCAAAGGTAACTCTCTTTACCAAATGAATGTACAACAGCCTGAACTAAAACCCTTTCTTAGTTTAGAGAATGAGTGTAACATCAGTGCTGTGTGTTATGATCACACTCATAACAGCTTTTGGATCGCAACAGATAAGGGGCTTTTTAGTTATTCCTTATCCAATAAAAAACTTGAGAATGTAGCTACCGAGAACCTTTTTAGGCAAATCAGTTATATGCAATTAGATGATGCACAACGGCTATGGATAAACGCTAGCAATGTACTCTTTTCTTACCACATCCCCGACAAAAAAATAATGATATGGGATGATAATGATGGTTTTCTACCTAACGATGTGCTTACAGGTTATGTACAGACTAAAGCTTCTCCTTACATCTATATGGCAGGAGTGGGAGGATTAGCAAAAATCAATAAAGCGATACGCTCAAGTGAGAATACTTCTCCCTTACTCTTCTTACAAAACATTGAACTAAATGGCAAAATATACAGCGCTCACAATTTTCCTAAAGAAATACCTCCTTATTTTAACTCATTGAAAATAAATGTAGGACTTAATGAAAAGGATATGTTCCGCCGTTTGCTTTTCCGTTTCAAAATTAAGAATAAAGAACAGACTTCTGTGATTGAAACTTACGACAATCGCCTTGATATCTCTCTTCTATCAGTAGGCAAATACCAAGTTGCAGTAGCTTGTATGACTCAAAATGGATCGTGGACTCCCGATACACCTTTGCTTTCTTTTGAAGTATTACCTGTATGGTATCAGCGGACTTGGTTTTTTGTAAGTGTGGGTTTGTTGCTGTTAGCTATCACAGCAGGAGTAATATGGGGCTATCTGCGCCGCAAAAAGCAACAACTGAAATGGCAAATTGCTCTTCATCAGCAAGAACTGAACGAAGATAAGATTCAGTTTCTCACGAATGTAAGCCACGAACTACGCACGCCTCTGACACTTATCTATGCTCCCTTGAAACGACTGTTGAGTGATAGCAATACCTCCACTTTTCCTCCTGCCCAAAAAACACAATTAGAAGGAGCTTTTAGACAAGCCAATACAATGAAAAACATCATCAATTGGATATTAGACTACAATCGCTCTACCTCATTAGAAAATACACTTTCTAAAACCTATACAGACCTCAATCATCTTATCACTGATTGTAGTAAGGATTTTGAACAAGAATTTGAAAGCAAACATATACAATTAGACCTACAATTAGACAAAAACTTACCGCCTATAGCTATTGACACAGCTAAAATACGCGTAGTGCTCTCTAATTTACTTATGAATGCCGTAAAATTTAGCAATGAAGGAGCCACTATAAGACTACGCAGTACTCATACTTCCGAAATAGTACGTTTTCAAGTAGAAAATACAGGTATCGGACTTCAAAACATAGACCCCAACAAACTCTTTAGTCGATTTCAGCAAGGAAAACACCAGCAAGGTGGCAGTGGTATAGGTCTTGCTTATTGCAAAGAATTAGTAGAAAAACACGATGGCAAAATAGGAGCTTATGACGAAGGAGCTCAAACTATTTTTTATGTGGAATTGCCTTACAATAATAGTAATGTATTAGAGAAATTCGACAACGAAGAAACAGATATCCAAGTACCCGAAAAAACTGCTGTGAGTGATACGAGTCAATACAGTATACTTTTAGTAGATGACAACACCGATTTCCTCAACTATCTTTATAGTGAAGTACGTCCGTTGTTTAAGAATGTACTTAAAGCGGTGAATGGAGAAGAAGCTCTATTGCTTTTAAAAACTCACCAACCCGACCTTATCGTAAGCGATGTGATGATGCCTATAATGAATGGATATCAGTTGTGTAAAGAAGTAAAAGAACAGCTCAACATCAGTCATATACCAATAATATTGCTCACCGCTAAGAGTGATGGTGAGAGTCAGAAAATAGGTTATAAATTAGGTGCTGATGCTTATCTTTCTAAGCCTTTTGACATTGACTTATTGCTATCAGTGATAGGTAATTTGCTCAAACAGAAAGAGCTCATCAAGCAACGATACGAAAAAGAAGTACTTCTCCCCTCGCCTGCCCTCACTACCATTAGTAATGCTGACGAACAATTTATGATGAAACTCAACCAGCTCATCAAAAAACGCTACAACGAAATTGACCTTGATGCTAATAATATAGCTGAAGCAATGGCGATGAGTCGTGCTAGTTTATACAATAAGATGAAGCAAATCACAGGTTTAGGTATTGCCGAGTACCTAAATAAGTACCGTATAGAAGTAGCTTGTCAACTCCTCAAAACTACCAACCTTCCTATCAACGATATCGCTACCGACATAGGCTTCAACTCATCTAAATATTTTAGTACTGCTTTTAAGCAAGCTATGGGAGTAAGCCCACGAGAGTATAGAAACGGCAAATAAAAAGAAACACTCTGGCACATTTTTTGATAATAACCTTTAATTTATATTTTAACATTTATTAGTAATTTAGCATTTTATGAAAAAGATTGTTTTTTTAGCAATGTTTGTAGGTCTTAGTCTTGTATCTGTGCAATGTACTAAAACCGTAGAAGAACGCATTGTAGAGCGCGAGCGTACTAATACTATTCTCTCGGGATCTACAGCCCCTACCGCTACTATAGGTAACGTAGGCGATTATTATATAGATCTTACCTCTGTAAACCTATATGGGCCTAAAACTGCCGAAGGTTGGGGAAACCCTGTAAACCTTAGAGGACTACAAGGACAAAACGGTACTGATGGGCAAAACGGTCAAGATGCTCCTATACCTCACATCGGAGATGATGGCTATTGGTATATAGGCAATACTAAAACTACTGTAAAAGCACAAGGAAATAACGGTGCTGACGGTCAAAATGGCGTTACCCCTACTATCTCTGAGGACGGCTATTGGATTGTTAACGGACAAAAAACTAATGTAAAAGCTAAAGGAGAAAAAGGGGCTGACGGTCAAAATGGCACCAATGGACAAAACGGCATTACACCTACTATTTCTATCGACAACAACGGCTACTGGGTAATCAATGGCGTAAAAACTGACATCAAAGCCAAAGGTGAAAAAGGGGAAAAAGGGGAGGACGGTCAAAACGGTACTACACCCTCTATTTCTATCGACAACGACGGCTATTGGGTAATCAATGGCGTAAAAACCAATACCAAAGCCAAAGGAGAAAAAGGTCAAAATGGAACCACCCCTACAATTACAATTGATAACGATGGTTATTGGGTAATAAATGGCATAAAATCAAACACTAAAGCCAAAGGTGAAAAAGGAGAAAAAGGTAATGACGGTCAAAATGGAGCCGATGCTCCTAAACCCAATATCAAAGATGGCTATTGGTATATCGGTAATGTAAATACCAACATCAAAGCTCAAGGCGAAAGAGGACTCCCTGGTAAAGATGGCTCTAAAATATACGCAGGTCAAGGAAATCCTCCTGCCAATGCTGGTAGAGAAGGCGATTACTATATCAATACTGAAGACAAAATATTCTACGGACCTAAAACCAATACTGGCTGGCCTTCTACTGGTATATCTCTCTCTGCACAACAAATAATCACTACCGATTATGAGCTTAGCCCTGACGGCAAAACACTTCTGAAATGGAAAAACCCTAACTCCCGTTTTATCGATATGAACGCCGACCCTAAACTAAAAGACGTAGAATTTATAGCTGAATTAGCTTTTAATGGAGAGCAAGTGTCATACGAATTAAGAACTTTTGTCATTGGAAATAAAGTGAAAAGTATAGGTGCTAAGGCTTTCAATGGATGTTTTAGATTAACAACTGTAGAAGCAGATGAAAATAAAACTACACAGATTACAGAAATAAAAGAACAAACTTTTGCTAATTGTAATCATCTGCAAAATATAGACATTCCTTCAAATGTTACTACTATTGGTAAAAGGGCTTTTATAGGTTGTTATAAACTTACAACTATTATACTCCCTGAAAAAGTAAACAAAATAGAAGATCAAGCCTTTATGCAATGTAAGAATTTGCACACTCTAATTACACATAACCCTACTGCTTTTAATATAAACAAAAAGGCATTTATTCAAACACACTTACGTAATATTTATGTACCCTCTCAAAAAACAGACAGTTATAAAGCACTAAATGCAGATTACAAAGATATTATCAAATAAAATTAAAAATAAAAAAAGCTACCAAATGGTAGCTTTTTTTGTTACTTTTTATTCACATACCCAGCTATGAACTCTCACTGGCTTTACTTGTTACCTGAATAAATACTTCTTCTAAATTGAAAGCTTGTACCTCTTTAATAAGATTTTTAGGAGTATCTTCTTTTATCAATTGCCCCTCACTCAATATCCCTATGCGGTCGCAAAAATCCTGCGCCTCCTGCAAATGGTGTGAAGTATACAATACCGACATTCCTCTTACGTTCAACTCTTTTAAATAATCAATGATTATATTTTTAGATTGTACATCTACCCCTACAGTAGGTTCATCCAAAAAAAGAACTTCGGGTGTATGTAATATCCCCGCTATTAAGTTGATACGGCGTTTCATTCCTCCTGAAAAATGAGCAATTTTCTTATCAGCTACAGTTGATAAAGCAACACGCTCAAGAGCTTCATCTGTTTTTGCTTTTAGCTCTTTCCCTTTGAGTCCATATAGGCTCCCAAAGTAATGTAAATTCTCTCTCGCGGTAAGTGTGGGATACAAAGCGTATTCTTGTGGCACAACTCCTATTTTATATCTCAGTAAAGTATCTTTATAAGTAAGCCCTGCAATAGTAAAACTCCCCATTGTAGGCTTAATACTTCCAAAAAGTATTGACATCAGGGTCGTTTTCCCTGCTCCATTAGGTCCTAAAATACCATAAACTTCTCCTTTCCTCACCTCAAATGACACATCATTCAAGGCAAGAACTGTAGTTTCTTTATATTGTTTGCTGAGGTGTCGTACCTCAATCGCATTTGGGGTTGTATTCATAACATAAAAAACTTAAAAGCGGGGCAAGTTAGCGAAAATTTGTCAATGAGCAAAGTTTTTTCTATTTTTGCCCTCTGTTACCTGTCTTTTGTCACCTGATTACCTAATTGAACATGACCCAAAAAATACAACTCAAAGTAGCAACTCCAGCCGATGCTTCTGCCATTTGGACAATCTTATCCGCTGCTATCCAGCGTCGCAAAACCGAAGGTAGCAATCAGTGGCAAGATGGTTATCCTAATGAACAAGTAATAGCGAATGATATTGCCAAAGGCTATGGCTATGTACTTGTAGAAGACGACGAAATAGTAGGTTATTGTGCCTTGCTTATCAATGATGAACCCGAATATGCTCGTATCAAAGGCAAATGGCTCACCTCTGGCGATTTTGTAGTCTTTCATAGGGTAGCAATTGCACCTAATCATTTAGGGAGAGGCTTAGCAAAAATACTATTGCAACAAATAGAACAATTCACTTGCGATAATGGTATTCATTCTCTGCGCGCTGATACCAATTTTGACAATACCCCTATGTTGCACCTCTTTGAAAAATTAGGTTATCAATATTGTGGCGAAGTCTCTTTCAGGGGAAGTGCCCGTAAAGCTTTTGAGAAAATATTATGAACAAAAAACTACTTTCTTACTTAGAACGATTTATTACCGAAGAGCGCAAAGAGCGTTTTTTAGAGATTATAGCACAACGTACCAATCACTTTACGGTAGCGATGGAAGATGTATTCCAAATGCATAACACTAGTGCCGTTGTGCGTACCTGCGAAGTATTTGGCGTGCAACAAGCGCATAGCATTGAAGGGCGCTTCGGCAAACGCCTTGATGCCAAAATAGCAATGGGAGCTCAAAAATGGGTAGACGTATTTCGTTATAACGACACTCAAAGTTGCATTGATACGCTTCGTGCACAAGGTTACCAAATTGTTGCCACTACTCCGCATAAAGACGCCTATTTTCTCAATGATTTTGATATTACTAAAAAAAGTGCTTTTTTCTTTGGCACTGAAAAAGAAGGACTTTCAGCACAAGTACTTTCACAAGCCAATACTTTCTTAAAAATACCAATGGTAGGCTTTACCGAAAGTTTAAACATCTCGGTAGCAGTGGCTATTGTCTTACAACAACTCACTGATAAACTTCGTCGCAGCGAGATAGCTTGGCAACTCAGCGATGAAGAACGACTTAATACGCTTATTCACTGGACAAAACAATCAATCCGCAATGTGAATGATGTCCTCACACGATATGAAGAAATAAAAGATACCTTATGAAAAAAACACTTCTAATTTGCTCTATTTTATTCGCTTTGCTACCTCTGTGGTCACAACATAAGGCAACACTCATTCACGCCGATGCTAATTTGTACAAAGTGGATAGTTTGCTCTACAGAAGCGAACAATTAGTAGCTGAAGATAAGGCTATTATTAAGAATATTCCCATCAAATCAATTGTAAATCTACGTTATTTCACCCGTTCAGGTGACAAAAAGATTTTCAACGCTTCCGATAATATCAAGCTCATCAATCACCCTTTGCTCACTTGGCGTATCAAAGCCCCTGAAATAGCACAAACATTGAAAATTATACGCGAACACCAAAAACAAGGAGCTGTACTAATTCACTGTTATCACGGTGCCGATCGTACAGGTATAATGGTGGCAATGTATCGTATTATTTATCACAATTGGACGATAGAACAAGCTAAAAAAGAAATGCTCAATGGTCCTTATGGCTACCATAGTGTATGGAAAAACTTAGAAGCACTATTCACTGAAAGCACTGTAAAAGAAGTGCGTAAACATTTAGGAATGCAATGAAAATAACAGACATTATTCAAGAATTAGAAAAACTCGCCCCTCTGCAATATGCTGAAGGGTTTGACAATGTTGGTTTATTAGTAGGTGATGCCAATGCTGAAGTAAAAGGGGTACTCATTACCTTAGATACTCTCGAAGCGGTTGTAGATGAGGCTATTGCCAAAAAATGCAACCTTATTGTGAGTTTTCACCCTATTATCTTTAGCGGACTCAAATCTCTCACAGGAAAAAACTATGTAGAACGTGTGGTGATGAAAGCCATTCAGCATCAAATTGCGATCTATAGTATGCACACGGCTCTCGATAATCAGTTCTTAGGAGTAAATGCATCTATCTGCAATCGTTTAGAATTACAAAACAGACGTATTCTCATTCCTCAACCTCATACCATTCAAAAACTCATCACCTATGTACCAAAATCTGATGCCGAAAACCTTCGTAAGGCTCTTTTTGCAGCTGGTGCAGGCAAGATAGGCAACTATGCTGAGTGTAGTTTCAATCTTGAAGGTAAAGGCACTTATAAAGGAAATGAGGAATCTCACCCTACCATTGGCGAACCTAATGTATTCCACACTGAAGATGAAACCCAAATAGGGGTGATTTTCACTAAACACTTACAACGACAAATATTGCAGGCTCTTCGTCAAAATCACCCTTATGAAGAAGTAGCTTTTGAGATATATACACTCGAAAATGAACACCAACATATCGGGATGGGAATGATTGGTGAACTTAATAAAGCTATGCCCGAAAAAGATTTTTTAGCTTACCTCAAAGAACGTATGCAAGTGAGTGTAGTGCGTCACTCGGCATTGCTTAGTAAAGATGTGAAAAAAGTAGCAGTTTTAGGTGGAAGTGGCGCTTTTGCTATAGAAAATGCCAAACGTGCAAAAGCTGATGTTTATATAACAGCCGACCTCAAATACCACGAATTTTTCAAGGCTGAAGGACAAATTCTCCTTGCCGATATAGGTCATTTTGAAAGTGAACAATACATAAAATCACTTTTATTTGACTATCTTTCAAAAATTTTTCCTACCTTTGCCCTCTCAATATCAAATGTGGATACCAATCCTATCAAATATTATTCGTAAATATGGCACAAAAAGTGGATATTACTGTAGAAGAAAAACTAAGAGCTCTGTACGATTTACAGCTAATTGACTCAAAAATTGACGAGTTGCAATACACTCGTGGCGAACTACCTTTAGAGGTGTCTGACCTTGAAGATGAGGTAGAAGGACTCAAAAAACGTCACGCCAAATTCAAAGAAGAATTAGATGCTTTACAAGCGGGTATCGCTGAGAAAAAAGCAACAATTGAAGAGGCTAAAGCCCTCATCAAAAAGTATACTACCCAGCAAAAAAATGTTCGCAACAACCGCGAGTACACTTCTTTATCTAAAGAAATTGAATTTCAAGAATTGGAAGTACAGTTGGCTGAAAAACGCATCAAAGAAGGTAAAGCTCAAGTTGACCAAAAGAAAGAAGCCATCAAGCAAGTAGACGAACGCAAAGCCCAACGCGATGCCCATCTCAAACACAAAAAAGCAGAACTCAACTCGGTATTAGCTGAAACTGAGAAAGAAGAGGCTTTTCTTAAAGAAAAAGCTGAAGAATATGCAGCTAAAATAGAGGATCGTTTGCTAAAGGCTTACCAACGCATCCGCAGTAGTGTAATGAATAAATTGGCTGTGGTGCCTATCCAGCGTGGTGCTTCTGGAGGATCTTTTTTCACTATTCCTCCACAAGTGCAAGTGGAAATCGCTTCTCGTAAAAAAATTATCACTGATGAACATAGCGGACGCATTTTGGTTGATGCCGCTTTAGCCGAAGAAGAAAAAGAAAAAATGGAAGCTCTCTTCAAAAGTTTCAAAGCTTCTTAATAAAGAAATATAAAAATCAAAAATCACAAAATCAGCTGTTTAGTACAACACTAAACAGCTTTTTTCACTTCTTACCTTCTATCTTTTACTTCCTATCTATTAAAATCTTTTGCTTTTGTGAAAGGAAAGTATTATCTTTGCGCGCTTTCAAGAAGCACTTGTAAATTTAAACTATAAAAACAAAAAACATTGAATAAAGAAATATCATCAAACCAGCTTATTAGCAATATTATTGCTGGTATAGAAAAAGTAAAAGGCACTGATATCACCATTATGGATTTACGCGAGGTTGAAAATACTGTATGCGATTATTTTATCTTGTGTAATGGTTCTTCTAACACCCAAGTATCGGCTATTTCAGGAGCTATCCAAAAAATTGTCAGCCAAGCCGATGGACATCAACACCCTTGGCACGTTGAAGGCGAAGCCAACGCCGAATGGATTCTCATCGATTATGTAGATGTAGTCGTTCATATCTTCCAAACAAAAGTACGTGAGCATTACGACCTCGAAGGTCTTTGGGGGGATGCCAAATTTATCAATTTAGAAACTAACTATTAAATATATGTCGGATAACAAAAGTAACGGAAATCGCTTTTCAGCCTACTGGCTATACGGCGTATTACTGCTCATTCTCATAGGCTTCAATTATTATTCAGGAGCGAGCTTTTGGTCTCAACCTAAAGAAATTCCTCAATCTAAATTTGAGGAATACCTCAGCAATGGCGATGTAGCTAAAATCATCATCTTAAATCGCAAAGAGGCTAATGTATACCTCACCGAGGATGCTCTTAAAAAAGAAGAACACAAAGAGGTGAAACCTACAGGCAATTCTCTTATGCAGGGAGCTAATGCGGGCGAAGTACCTCAATATCGCTTTGAATTAGGCGACTTGAGCAATTTCGAAAATCGCTTCGACCAAATTGTTAAAGATAACAATCTCAGTACCACTCGTGAAAACAAAACCCAACAAAACGTAATCGGCGATTTACTGTTCACTCTCTTGCCTTTCGTCGTTATTATTGGTTTGTGGATATTTGTAATGCGCCGTATGGCAGGTGCTGGTGGACCTGGTGGTATTTTCAGTATAGGCAAGTCTAAAGCGCGGGTGTTTGACGAAAAGAAAGAAACCCGCGTAACTTTCCAAGATGTAGCTGGCTTAGAAGGTGCTAAAGAAGAGGTACAAGAGATTGTAGACTTCCTCAAAAACCCCGATAAATATACCTCATTAGGAGGTAAAATACCTCGCGGAGCTCTGCTTGTAGGTCCTCCAGGTACAGGTAAAACACTCCTTGCCAAAGCGGTAGCTGGTGAGGCTCAAGTACCTTTCTTCTCTCTGTCTGGTTCTGATTTTGTAGAGATGTTCGTAGGGGTGGGAGCTTCTCGTGTGCGCGATCTTTTCAAGCAAGCTAAAGAAAAATCTCCATCTATTATCTTTATCGACGAGATTGATGCTATAGGTCGTGCTCGTGGTAAAAATGCAATGACTGGTGCTAACGATGAGCGTGAAAATACTCTCAACCAATTGCTTACTGAAATGGATGGCTTTGGCTCTCACACCAATGTAATTGTGCTTGCCGCTACAAACCGCGCCGATATTTTGGATAAAGCCCTAATGCGTGCTGGGCGTTTCGACCGCCAAATTTATGTGGAACTTCCAAACTTGAACGAACGCAAACAGATTTTCCAAGTACATTTGCGCCCTATAAAAACAGCTGAGACCTTAGATATTGATTTCTTAGCAAAACAAACTCCTGGTTTCTCAGGTGCTGATATTGCCAACGTTTGTAACGAAGCAGCCCTTATTGCAGCGCGTAAAGGTAAAACAGCTGTGAGCAAACAAGAGTTCCTTGATGCAGTAGATAGAATTGTAGGTGGTTTGGAAAAGAAAACTAAAATCCTTACCCCTGAAGAACGTGAGGCTATTGCTTTCCACGAAGCAGGTCACGCTACCGTAAGCTGGTTGTTAGAACACGCTGCTCCATTGGTAAAAGTAACTATTGTGCCTCGCGGACAGTCACTCGGTGCAGCTTGGTATCTACCGGAAGAGCGACAAATTGTACGCACCGAACAAATACTTGATGAGATGTGTGCTGCCCTTGGCGGTAGAGCTGCAGAAAAAGTAGTATTCAATAAAATATCTACAGGTGCTCTCAGTGACCTCGAAAAAGTAACCAAACAAGCCCGCGCAATGGTAACTATTTATGGGCTCAACGAGAAAATCGGTAATCTTACCTACTACGATTCTGCCCAGTCCGATTATAGTTTTACCAAACCGTATAGTGAGAAAACAGCTCACCTCATCGATGAAGAAATTTCTAAAATCATAGAAGAGCAATACCAACGTGCTATTGATATCCTCACCGAGAATAAAGATAAACTCACCACTTTGGCTAACTTGCTATTAGATCGTGAAGTTATCTTCCGAGATGACCTTGAGAATATTTTTGGAAAACGCAAGTTTAAAGACCCTCACAATAGTAATGAAGAGGAAACTCCTTTAAAAACTGAAAATACTTCTCCAACAGAATAGAGTTTTAAAAGGCTTCCTTTTGCAAAAGGAAGCCTTATTTATATAAAACAAAATGAAAATAACTGCTCAAATAAAAGAACCTATACGCGAAGAAATGGAACTTTTTGAACAGAAGTTCCGCAATTCAATGTCGTCTAAAGTAGCCTTGCTAAATCGCATCACCTATTATATAGTAAATCGCAAAGGCAAGCAAATGCGACCTATGTTTGTTTTCTTAGTAGCCAAAATGCTTTCTGATGATAGTAAAGTAAGTGAACGTACCTATAGGGGTGCTTCAGTTATAGAACTCATTCACACTGCTACTTTGGTGCACGACGATGTGGTAGACGATAGTAACAAACGCCGTGGTTTCTTTTCCATTAATGCTCTTTGGAAAAACAAAATAGCTGTATTAGTAGGTGATTATCTGCTTTCTAAAGGCTTGCTCCTCTCTATAGACAATGGTGATTTCGACCTATTGCGCATTATCTCAGTTGCTGTGCGCGAAATGAGTGAAGGTGAGCTTTTACAAATAGAAAAAGCACGTCGGTTAGACATCGTAGAGGATGTTTACTACGAAATTATCCGTCAAAAAACAGCAACCCTCATTGCGGCTTGTTGTGCAATGGGAGCTTGCTCAGTACAGCCTGAACAGCCTGAACTCATAGAAAAAATGCGCCTCTTTGGTGAATATATAGGAATGGCTTTTCAAATAAAAGATGACCTCTTCGATTATACCGAAGATGCAATCGGAAAACCTACTGGTATAGACATCAAAGAGCAAAAAATGACCCTCCCTCTTATTTATGTACTCAATACTTGTACAGAAAAAGAAAAGCAATGGCTCATCAATTCGGTAAAGAAATACAACAAAGATAAAAAGCGTGTAAAAGAAGTGATTGCCTTTGTGAAAACTCACAACGGATTAGAATATGCTACTGCCAAAATGAAAGAGTTTCAACAAAAAGCTCTCAATATTCTCAACGGTTTCCCTGCTTCCCCTTATAAAGAAGCTCTTACCTTAATGGTAAATTACGTAATCGATAGAAAAATTTAGACCCTGTATTACATAATTAAATACAACGGCATTCGCTTTTAAAATAGTAGTAGCTTATATTTTTAAATAAACTCTAGAATAGTAGAAAATATTAGATGTTTTCTCATTAAAAAAGTCACTTTTGTGAATTGCCCCTTTCCTTTCGAGAGGGAGAGCGAGGGTAGTTTTTTAAATTCAAATGAGCGAATTTACTCATTACCAAATTTGCTAATTTACAAATTATTTGTACCTTTGTCCTCAAAATTTAAACAAAAGTGATATGAAAAGAAATATAAGCACTTTAGACAAGAATATCCGCTTGCTTATTATCGTGATTACGGCAATTTTGGGGTATTTCAACGAGTTTTCTATAACTATTGCATCGGTGTTATCAGGCGTTTCTATTTTGCTATTGGTAACCATTCTCATCAATTTTTCTCCTATTTATGCGCTATTAGGTATCAGCACCTATAAGCCTAAAGAAAAAAATAGTTAGATTATGACTTCTTTTTTTAACGAAACTCCTTTTGTCTTCCCTTATAATAAGAATTCGGTAAAACGCTGGGTGAAAAGTGTTGCTAAATCCGAAGGTAAAGAGGCAGGCAATATCAACTATATTTTTTGTGATGATGAGTATTTGCACAAAATAAATGTAGAGTACTTGCAACACGACACCCTCACCGATATCATCACCTTTGATTATACTGAGGGAAAAGTACTCCATTCGGATATTTATATTTCGGTAGAACGCGTAAAAGAAAACGCCGAAATCTTTAAAGTGCCTTTCCAAAGAGAACTGTTGCGAGTATTGGCACACGGGTTGTTGCACCTCTGTGGGTATAAAGATAAAACCCCCAAAGACAGTGCGCTAATGCGACAAAAAGAAGAGGAAATGATGTTGCTGTTTGACCAACTTTAACTGCCTATCGCCCTACACTTTTGACCGCAACGCTTTTAGCTTGATTGCAAAGCTCGCTAAATAGCCATAGATAAGCAGAAACAAAATACCTATATAAATACTATTACCAAAGGCATAGAAATTTATAAAAGAGAAGAGTACACTCATACCAAGGAAGATTTTTATCTTCCTTTTTTTGTAGGGTATCGGGTAGTATTTTTGTCCGTAGTAATACGAGATACTCATCATTGCAGCATAGGTGATGAGGGTAGCCAAAGCGGCTCCTTTATAGCTAAGCCAAGGGATAAGTGCAAAGTTGAACACTACTGTAATAGCCATTCCTATCAAGGATACAATCGCTCCAAAGCTCGTGCGGTCGGTTACTTTGTACCATACCGAAAGACTGTGGTAAATACCCAAACAAAGGTTAGCTAACAAGATAATAGGCACAATCCAGAGCGCATCCCAGTAGGCTTTATTAGGTATTAAAATAAGTTTAAAAACATCGGTGAATACGGTAATAAAGAGCAAAATAAAGCCTCCGCACACAATGAAGTATTCGGTGATACGTGCATAAGTTTTAGGTGCATTTTTATCTTGGGCACTGCTGAAAAAGAATGGTTCTATACCAAGTTTATAGGCAGTGACAAAGAGGTTCATAAACACCCCCATTTTGTAGCAAGCTGAGTAGATACCTATCGTTTCATCGGCTGTATCAGCAGGGAGGAGCATACGCAAAAACACACGGTCAAAACCTTCGTTCACAGCAAAAGCGATGCCTGCCAAAAGTACGGGGAAAGCGTAGATCATCATCTCTTTCCAAAGAGGATAGTAGAATTTGAAACGTATTTTGAGGTAGATAGGTAGCAGCACAATAAATGTCGCTAAACTAGCAATCACATTCGCTAAAAAAATGTAGTATACACCTCCATTTGTTGCGAGATTTTCAGCAGACAAATAATTTAGATAGTAGATATTAAGCGCTAAATTTAAGGCTGTATTCCCTATTTTTACCATTGCATAGAGTTTGGCTTTACCTTTATTCCTAAGCCACGCAAAAGGAATGACCACTAAGGCATCGAGTACCAATATATAAATGGCAAAGACAATATATTGCACATCGTAGTTCAGCCAAGAGGCAATAAAGTGTCGCAATAAGTAGGCTATCAGCAGGAAAAACAAAGAGCTAACGGTAAGAGAAGTAAGTGCGGTAGATTGCACCTTTTTCTTCTGTTCACCTTTATTCATAAAACGGAAGAAAGCTGTTTCCATACCATAAGATAGCAGTACATTCCCCAAGATAAGGTAGACAAACAATCCTGAGTAGATACCAAAATCGGCAGTATCAAGTTTATTCACGTACAGCCTTGTGAGCAATAGGGTTAGCACACGAGGGAGTACAGTAGCAATGCCGTAAATAATGGTATCTTTAAAGAGTTTTCTCAACATAAGGCGTTCTTCTTATCCAAATAATTCTTGTATCGCATCTTCTATTTTAGCGACCATTATAACTTTTATCTTCGTATTTTTAAGAGCTATTTTGTTGTATTTAGAAACAAAAATCGTATTAAATCCTAATTTTTCAGCTTCAGTAATGCGTTGCTCTACACGTTGTACAGGGCGTATTTCACCGCCTAAACCCACTTCACCAGCAAAACACACATCTTTTTCAATGGCTATATCTTCGTTGGACGATAGGATAGCCATTGCTACTCCTAAATCGGTTGCAGGGTCGTCGATAGTAATACCTCCAGTAATATTTAGGAAGACGTCCTTAGCTCCTAAGCGAAATCCTGCGCGTTTTTCAAGCACTGCCAAAAGCATATTCAAGCGTTTGGCATTGAAGCCCGTAGTACTGCGCTGAGGCGTACCATAAACCGCTGTACTCACCAAGGCTTGTATTTCAATCATTAGCGGACGCATACCTTCTAAGGTGGCAGCTATAGAAGTACCGCTAATAGTTTCATCGGTTTTGGAAATAAGAATTTCTGAAGGGTTATTCACCTCGCGCAATCCATTACTAAGCATTTCATAAATACCTAATTCGGAAGTAGAACCAAAGCGGTTTTTTAATGAACGCAAGATACGGTACACGTAGTTGCGATCGCCTTCAAACTGCAGAACGGTATCCACCATATGCTCTAATATTTTAGGTCCTGCTATTTGTCCGTCTTTAGTGATATGTCCAATAAGTATTACAGGGGTATGAGTAGTTTTAGCAAACTTAATCAATTCGGAAGTACATTCTCTAATTTGAGAAATACTCCCTGCTGATGCCTCTATATAATCGGATTGAAGGGTTTGGATAGAGTCGATAATCACAATTTCGGGCAAGAGTTCTTTTATCTGTTGGAAGATATTTTGCGTCTTAGTTTCAGTGAGAATAAAACAGTTATCAAGTCGGTGTGGAATGCGGTCGGCGCGCATTTTTATCTGTTTTTCACTTTCCTCTCCCGATACGTAGAGCGTACGATAGGGCAAGTTAAGAGCTATTTGCAATAATAGTGTACTCTTACCTATCCCTGGTTCACCTCCTAAAAGAGTAACCGACCCTGGCACTATGCCCCCACCTAGCACATTGTTCAGTTCGTGATTGTTGCTGTTGAGGCGTGGCTCTTGCTGGGTATCGATTTGGGAAATAGGGATGTACTTAGGTGCCTTGTTTTTAATAGGTGATTCTTTTTCTTGCCAAGCAGGAGCCGTGTCTTTTTGTACTACTTCTTCTACAATGGTATTCCACTGCTTGCAAGTGTAACACTGTCCTTGCCATTTGCTATATTGCGCACCGCAATTCTGACAGAAATATGCTGTTTTTAGTTTTGCCATTTTTAGATGTTAGGATTTTAGTTTTAATTCAGCCATTTTCATCTCAGTGAAAGTTTTAGGATTGTAAGAAAGTTTTTTCATTTTCTTTCCTTTAGTATGATAGAGATAGACCCCGTTTTTATCTTTAAAATAGTAATCATGTCCCAGATAATCATTTATAAATATTGTACCTACAAATTCCATTGTATCAAAATCACAAATATTCTTGATTAACTTATTTTCTAACCATAAATAGTCTTTAGTTGCAAAACATATTTTCAAATCTTTCAGTTCTGAGGTAAGAGGGAGTTCTTTTTTAATTCTCAAGTTACTAATTTTATTAGGTTCAAGAAATTTTATAGCGTTATAACTCTGATTTAAATACACTATCTTATTATTCCACAACACAAAAGAGTCCCAATAATATTTATTGAAGTTATTCTCGTATTTCTTTGATTTTAGAATTTCTTTTACAGACTCGTTAAGAGCAATCGGAGTAAATTCATTTCTATAATAGTCAATTATATAAAAATCATTCTCATAACAATACAAATTATAATCTCTCAAGTACTTTAATTTATTGATATTCTTAACTTTTGCAATACTCATTCCATTTTTATATTCTTTATAAACATCCTTAAAATTACAAAAATACTGATTATTTCTCATCGCCAAGTTTAAATCAGAACGAAAAGTAATATTTTGATAGGGATAAAAATAGGTTAGTGTTCGATCATTGATATCAAAAGCAAAAACACCTTTTGTAAAATCAACTTTTTCTACTCCTAATGGTGTATTTTTTTCAGTAAGATCTCCTATTACTTCAAAATCAAGATCAGTAAGGTAAAAAGTATCCTCATCATACAGACTATGAGCATCATATTCGCTAAGAGCTGGTTGAAAATGTACTGTTTTAGGGTCTAAATTAGAAATAACTTTTAAAATACTTGTTATTTCATTATAAGAATAGACTGCTTTATCATCTTTCAGTAAATAACTCTCTCTATCTTTAAATTTGTATATAATTTCAGGATGATTAGGGAAGCCTTTAAGTTCTTTTTTAAACAATTCTTCTCTTCCTAATATAAAATCAATCCAATACCATATCCCATCAATACAATAGGTTTGTTCGCCAAATGTTGCTGTAAGACTTTTAGTAGGGAAAACCTTATGAAAGTCATAGGTATTATCCTTATCGATATAAATAAAAGCATTCTTGTAATAACAATAATCATCATTGGCGACCATAACATACGCATTAAAACCACCTCCATAAGCAATCACTCGAGGATTCTTGTTTTCTATAGGCAGTTCTATTTTTCTATATAAATTAATACTTATACCATCGTAATTTCTACCTATTTGTACCAAGTATACTTTCCCATTTTCAACTTCTATGTAGTATTCACTTTTTACATAAATATGATCTCCTGCCTGCAAAAAGAAAGTAGTAAAGAGGGTTAAGATAAGTATTATATAATTCTTCATTTTCTATTGAGTAATATGGTATACAAATTCTCTTCACTAAAGTTTTGAGGATCGTATGAAAGTTTTTGTAGTAGTTCTTTACCTGTGTGATAGAGATAGACTCCGTTTTTATCTTTGAAATAGTAGTTGTATTCTACCTCTGCCCAATCGCCACTGGGATTTATAACATCTACTACAGAGCCCACAAAGGTCATAGTATCGAAATCGCAAATATTTTCTATAACTTTATCTTCTATCAGCAATTTATCCTTTGAGGCAAAACACAATTGCAAATCTTTTATTTCAGAAGTAAGGGGTATACGTCTTACAAGTCTCGCTTTGAACACATTTCCCCTATTATCTATTTCATAATATCGTATTTCATTATCCACCAGAACAAAGGGCTGTAATTGATGTTGATAAGACTCTCTACCTTTATTGGTATATTTCTTATGAGTTATCAATGTTATATAGTTTTTGTTCTTGAGACGATGCCATTTATTACTATAAAACTCATCTTCCTTATAATAGTTTTTCCCATCATAGTACCAATCTTTTTGGAATAGGCTTGACTTTTCTTTTTGCGGAGAGGAAAGTTGCTCAACAGGATTATTGATAGGTTCTTTTTTGATAGGTTGCTCCCTATCATAAGGGTTATAACTGACTCTGTACCAAACTCCATCGATAAGAAAATTCTGGCTACCCAAAAACTTAGTAACACTTGCTACTGTAAAAACTTTTTCAGGGGTGATTTTTTCCCTGCTGTTATAAAAAATATGACTGTTCACAAAGTAATACCAAGTATCATCAGCAATAAGCAAATGATTGGTATCTCTACCTTCAGTTACTGATACAAAATAAGCATTTTTTCCAATGCTATTAGGCAATAGCACTTTTTTATATTCAGCAATACTAATACCATTAGGATCTCTTGCTATTTTCACTAAAAACAACCTCCCCTTCTCATTCTTCACTTGATACTCCTGCGTAGTATGCCAGTTATAACTATCACTCGCCTGCAAAAAGAAAGTAGTAAAGAGGGTTAAGATAAGTGTTACAAAAGTTTTCATTTTGTTAATTATCAATTGTTCTTTGTTAACTGCAAAAGGTATTGCCCATATTGGTTTTTGAGCATTGGCTTAGCGAGTTCTTGCAGTTTTTCAGCGGTAATCCACCCCTTGCGATAGGCTATTTCTTCCAAACAAGAAATTTTGAGTCCTTGACGTTTTTCTAAGGTCTCCACAAAGTTAGATGCTTCGCTAAGTGAATCGTGAGTACCCGTATCAAGCCACGCAAAACCACGTCCTAAAAGTTGTACTTTTAGTCCACCGTCATTTAGGAACACTTGATTCACAGTAGTAATCTCTAATTCACCTCGTGCTGAAGGTTTGATACTTTTAGCTACTTTCACCACCTTATTAGGATAGAAATAAAGCCCCACTACTGCATAGTTAGATTTGGGTTGTGCTGGTTTCTCCTCAATGCTAAGTACATTACCTGCATTGTCAAACTCGGCTACCCCATAGCGTTCAGGGTCTTTTACGTAATAACCAAAAACAGTAGCTTTGCGTTCTTTCGTTACATTTTCTACTGCTTGAAAAAGCATTTTTGAAAAACTTTGTCCGTAGAAAATATTGTCGCCTAATACCAAACACACATCATCATCTCCTATAAACTCTTCTCCTATGATAAACGCTTGAGCTAAGCCATCGGGACTGGGTTGTTCGGCATAACTAAGGCGAATACCAAAATCAGAGCCATCACCTAACAGGCGCTCAAAACCTGGTAAATCTTGAGGGGTAGAAATTACCAATATCTCACGGATGCCTGAGAGCATCAACACCGACAGTGGATAGTAAATCATTGGTTTATCATAAATAGGAAGCAATTGTTTAGAAACTCCCTTTGTAATGGGGTAAAGACGTGTACCTGAACCTCCTGCTAATATAATTCCTTTCATTAGTTATTAATGTTTAGTTGTTAATCATCATCTTCAGGGATTTCAGCATTCTCAATAATAACTGATTTTTCTCCCTTGCTATTTACTTTATATTCTTTGCCATTCTCTATCAACAATCCTTGTATTACCCCTTTAGCGTGTGCTACATCAAGATCGATAACACGTTTGTTCATCAGGTAGGTTACCTCACTGTGAAGAGTATGTCCTATAACAAACTTACCTACTTGCCAACGTTCTAAAATAGTTTTGGACTCGGTTGTATCAATAGTTTGTTTGCCCCAACCTCTGTACCACGTAGGACTTATACCAAACTGATAGAGAATACTATACAAGCTATCTTTACATTTTCGTGCTTTTAGATTATCAAAATAGTAGTCACGGGCTTTATCATTTAGTTCTTGTACAGTGAGTCCTAAATTGGAAATTTCTATAGAGATACCAGCGTGTACAAACACATAATCACCTATTTTTTCAACGATATTTTTGGTAGCCAACCAGCGTCCTAATTCTGTATTAGGTTTGTAGAAATGTAAATATTCATCTTGTAATAAAGAAGCATTCTGGAAGTATTTTTTGCGCACATAGCGGAAGTCGTTATTCATATTCATCAAGTCGTGGTTGCCAAGTATAAAATGTACTTTACCCCCTGCTTTTTCAGCTTGTTGTTCTAAATGATAGATAAGCCAAAGTGTTTGTGTAACCCAAAGTCCGCGATCAAAAAAATCACCTACCGTCACTAAATGCCCCTTACCATATTTCCATTGGTATTTAGCATTCATCACCCCATTAGCTATCAAAAACTGCTTAAAAGCCTCAAATTCACCTTCGATGTCCGAAATAGCAATGAGTTTTTGAGGCATATTATACACTGCTGTTTCATTCTTTAATTCTTTTTTAATTCTAAAACTAAAAGATTCTTTATCACTGAGTTGTGCTGTGAATTTTTTACCTTTGATATCCTTAGTAAATGTTTGAATAGACGGTAATGCTACACCTTTCTTCTCAGTAATTTGCTTTACAACAATCCCTTTATCAGTATAAAAAATATAAGGTCCATCAAAGCCTGCTTTAGAGTTATCTTTGTGCAGACGAGCCTGACTGAGAATAGGCATTAACTCTTGTGCTTGTAACCTATTATTGTCTAAAACAAAACAGCATAAAAACGCTAAAAAAGTAATATATGTTTTTTTCATTAGATAAAAAGTGAAAAACTTTGGCAAAGGTATAGTATTTATTTGAAAATAACAAATTTACAGATTAGTAAATTTGCAAAATTAAAAATAAAGCACTACCTTTGTAGCCTTAAAACATTTAAAAAGAAAATTATGAATAAATTAGTATCCTTAGTAACTTTGTTATTACTAACAATCGCTTGTGAAAAATCAGGGGAAGACAACACCCCCTCTACACAGACTTCTACTACACAAATACCTTATGATTGGGATTTCTATTTGGAACCTTCTCGCTTAAATGCAGTGAAAAAGGAGCCTAATATAGAACTGAAAAAGCTGTATTACCAAGTGTATGGTACGCCCTGCGGAGGTTGGTATGACGGCGGTGTTAGTCCTGGTAGTGGTGGTAAAGAGAAAAATGACCGTTGGCTTAAAAACTTCGTTGAAGGAGCTGAACGTGCTCACAAAACACCTATAGTAGTACTTTATGGTATTCCTGAACGTGATTGTGGATCGTTTTCTAAAGGTGGACATCCTAATGCGGCTTCTTATAAAGCGTGGATAGATCGTGTGAGTACTATCATCGGGCAACGTCGCGCCGTAGTAATTATAGAACCTGATGCCATTAACTACTGTGGTCATCCAAGAGGTTCGGCTAAATACAATGAACGTGCTGAATTGCTAAGGTACGCTGCCGAAAAATTAAATAAGAACAACCCTAAAGTAATGAGTTATATTCACGCCGGGAATTCTGTTTTGGTTACCCAACATCCTGAAACTGTTGCCAATGCTATTATAGATGGAGGCTTAAAATATATGCGTGGTTTCGCACTAAATGTTTCAGGAGTAGGAGGCACTGCTGAAGAACAAGCTGGAGCTGAGAAGTTTGTAACTTACTTAGCTTCTAAAGGTTTTAAAGATGTGCATTACGTGATTGACACAGGGCGCAGTGGTATCAATAGACCTAAACACCAAAATGCTAATGCTCCTTATAACTCTTGCAACAACTTCAATGCAGCTTTAGGTCCGCGTAGCACTACTAAAACCACTGGGGCACACGCCGATGCTTATTTGTGGATTAACGGAGGAGGTGGCTCCGACGGTGAATGTAAAATGGGAGCCCCTGCAGCGGGAGAACCTTATCCTGAATATACTCGTGCTTTAGTTAACAACGCAATCAGAGTTAAAAGCATACAAATTTTAGAACTCCCTAACAATCTCAAATAACTACCATTATTCGTAATTATTCACATTTCCATTGAAAGTTTTCTACTTTGGATTGCATTTCAGGGCGGTATTCGTAATGCCACCATTCCGAATAAATAGATTTGAAGTTGTATTTATTCAGTATATCTTTCAGCAACTTGCGATTTTTAAGTACTTTTTTAGAAAGGGTGGTACAAGTATGATGGGCTTTCTCACCAAAAAAATCAAAAGGAGTACCCATATCCAATTCTTTACCATCCTTATCTACTAAAGTGAGATCGACTGCTGCTCCACGATTGTGTTTAGAACCTTTGGCAGGATTGGCTACATAATGAGTACCTGGAAGTATTTTCCACATCTTTTTCTGTACTTCAAGAGGTCGATAGCAATCAAATAATTTGATGCGATATCCCAAAGTTTTAAACTCCTCGTTAGCTTTCACTAAGGATTCTGCTGTGTTTTTTCGCAAATAGCATTCTCCACACTCATAAACAGCTTGTTTAAGGAAGTTATCAGGAGTTGCATATTTCATATCAAATACAAAATCGGAAGAAAGACTTTTGAGGAGCACAAAATCAGTTTGTTGTGCCGTAGCAATAAAAGTGACAAAAAATGCAAGAATATATTTCATAAATAAAAGAAATTTTAATAGTTATAAGTATCTTTACGAATTACCCCCTTCGGTGAACGGGAATACCAAATAAAATAAAAGCGACTTTTTTCGGAAAAGTCGCTTTTATTCTAATTTTAAAGTCTTAAGGCAGACTATAACACACTTGCTAAAGCTTTATTTACTTCACGTACGGCTTCAGTACTTTCTGCAAATTTAGCTTTTTCAGCATCGTTGAGTTTTACCTCTACAATTTTTTCAACTCCATCTCTACCGATAATTACAGGAACCCCTACGCACACATCTTTTTGTCCGTATTCACCTTCGAGTAACACTGAGCAAGGGAAAAGTTTCTTTTGGTCGCAAGCGATTGCCTGTACTAAAGCTGATACAGCAGCTCCTGGAGCATACCAAGCTGAAGTTCCTAAAAGTTTAGTAAGGGTAGCACCACCTACTTTAGTATCTTCGGCTACTTGGTTAAGACGGTCAGCACTCAAAAACTCAGTTACTGGTACACCGCGATAGCTTGCCAAACGTGTAAGAGGTAACATACCACTATCACTGTGAGCAGCAATTACCATACCATCTACATCTGAAATCGGACTGTTAAGCGCTTCTGCCAAGCGGTATTTAAAGCGTGCGCTATCAAGTGCTCCACCCATACCGATGATGTGGTTTTTAGGTAATTTAGTAGCTTTGTGTACCAAATAAGCCATAGTGTCCATAGGGTTGCTCACTACAATTACAATCACATTAGGTGAATATTTCACCAATTGTTCAACAACTGATTTCACAATGTTTGCATTGGTACCAATAAGCTCTTCACGAGTCATACCTGGTTTACGAGGAATACCAGAGGTAATCACAGCTACATCACTGCCTGCAGTTTTTGAGTAATCATTGGTTACCCCTGTAATACGAGTATCAAACCCATTGAGGGAAGCGGTTTGCATCAAATCCATAGCTTTACCTTCCGCAAAACCTTCTTTGATGTCAATTAATACTACTTCAGACGCAAAGTCTTTAATAGCAATGTACTCTGCGCAACTTGCTCCTACGGCACCTGCGCCTACTACTGTAACTTTCATATAATCTATTATTTAAAAATGATGAGTTATAAAAAACTCAATCAACGGTTATTTTCAAGCCACAAAAGTAGAAAGTTTTTAATAATTGTGCAAATATTTTTAAGAAAATTTTTGGATTTTAAAAACTAAAAACTAATCGCTATTTTTTGCTCATTTGCCAATTACTTTGTACTTTTGCACTCTCAAAACAAACCATTCAAAATGAAAGACACTTATTTTGTGGTGGGCATTTCCACCGAAGTTGGCAAAACCATCGTTTCAGCAATTCTTACAGAGGCTTTTCAAGCTGATTATTGGAAACCTATACAATCAGGAGACTTAGAGAACTCAGATACTGACAAAGTAAAACGACTTATCAGCAATACACGCACTGTATTTCACCCTAATAGCTATGGATTACACACTCCTGCAAGTCCACATCTTTCAGCTCAATTAGACGGTGTGCGAATTGAGCTTTCTAAAATTGTACGCCCTGAAACCAATAATACACTTGTTATAGAAGCAGCAGGCGGATTGTACGTTCCTCTCAATGAAAAAGATATGATGCTTGACCTAATTCATCCTACGGATAAAGTCATTTTAGTTTCTCGTCATTATTTGGGTAGTATCAACCATACGTTACTCACTTACGAAACACTAAAAAACAGAGGGTTAAACATTCATAGTATAGTATTTAGCGGCTCCCCTACCCCATCTACTGAAGAAGTGATTTTACACCATACTAACTTGCCTGTATTACTACATATTGATGAAGAACCTTATTTCGACAAACGAGTTATTTCAGAATACGCTACAAAAGTTAATAACCCTTGAGATTGATAATTAATATATGCAAAATTTAAATGACATCCTAAAACAACATATACTACAAGCCGTACAAGAACTGTACAACGTAAGTTTAGAAAATGTAGAATTGCAACAAACTAAAAAAGAGTTTGTAGGCGATGTGACCCTCGTAGTCTTCTCACTTTTGCGCCACATCAAAGGCAATCCTGTGCTGATAGGCGAAAAAATAGGAACTTACCTCAAAGAAAAAGTAGGTAATTTAGTAACTGATTTCAATGTGATTAAAGGCTTTCTAAACCTTGTTATCGCTGATACTTATTACCTCAACTTTTTAACAGAAATAAAAGACAATCCTCAGTTTGGATTAGCAACACCTAATAGTAAAGAGGCTATTTTAGTAGAATACTCATCTCCTAACACTAATAAGCCTTTGCACTTAGGACATATTCGCAACAACCTCTTAGGTTATTCAGTAGCCGAAATCTTAAAAGCTGCCGGACATAAAGTGTATAAAACCCAAATTATCAACGATAGAGGAATACACATTTGCAAATCTATGGTAGCTTGGCAACGTTTTGGCAATGGAGAAACTCCTGAAAACACAGAATTAAAAGGAGATAAACTAGTAGGAAACTACTATGTAGCATTCGATAAAGCGTATAAAGAAGAAATACAAGAACTAATAGCTCAAGGAAAATCTAAAGAGGAAGCTGAAAAACAAGCACCTATATTTATAACAGCTCAAGAGATGCTTCGCCAATGGGAAGCAGGAGACCCTGAAGTAATGAAACTTTGGAAACAAATGAACGGATGGGTATACGATGGATTTGCTGTTACTTATAAGAATTTAGGAGTAGATTTCGACTCGTACTACTACGAAAGTAACACCTATTTATTAGGAAAAGACATCGTAGAACAAGGTCTACAAAAAGGGGTATTCTTCAAAAAAGAAGATGGCTCTGTTTGGTGCGATCTCACCGCCGATGGTTTAGATGAGAAGTTGGTACTCCGCGCCGATGGTACTTCAGTATATATAACCCAAGATATGGGTACTGCCATTCAACGTGTGAAGGACTATCCCGATGTGAAAGGAATGGTCTATACTGTGGGTAACGAACAAGACTACCACTTCAAAGTACTTTTTCTCATTTTAAAAAAATTGGGGTACGATTGGGCTTCACACTTGTACCACCTCAGCTATGGTATGGTAGATTTGCCTAGTGGAAAGATGAAAAGCCGTGAAGGAACCGTTGTAGATGCCGATGACTTAATTGCTGAAATGGAACAGACTGCTAAAGTAATTTCACAGGAACTCGGCAAACTCGATGGCTATACCCAAGCACAAAAAGAAGCTTTATATCACACTATTGGCTTAGGAGCCTTAAAATACTATATATTAAAGGTAGATCCTAAAAAACGTATTTTATTTGACCCTAAAGAATCTATCGATTTTCAAGGAAATACAGGACCGTTTATCCAATACACATACGCTCGTATCCAATCTATTTTACGCAAATACGCTGAAACGAATAATAACAAAGAAATAACTGCTATACAACCTGATGCTCTACAAGAAAAAGAAAAAAACTTACTGAAAAGTATCACCCTTTTCCCTTTTATTGTACAAGATGCCGCGGATAATTATAGCCCTGCTGTGGTCGCTAATTACGTATACGATTTGGTAAAAGACTTCAATTCATTCTACCAAAACGTTTCCATTTTAGGTGAAGAAGACACTAACAAACGCTATTTTAGAGTAGCTCTGAGCAAAAAAATAGGTGAAATCATCGCAGAATCTTTTAAAATGTTAGGAATACAAGTACCTGAAAGAATGTAGGTTATAAAAAATATGTAAAAAAGTAAAAAAAAAGTTGCTCAAAAATTTGCAGGAATGAATATTTGTCGTACCTTTGCACCGCAAATGAGAAACAAAGTAACTCTTCAGATGCAAGTTTATTGAAACAATTTATATGCGAAAATAGCTCAGTTGGTAGAGCGCAACCTTGCCAAGGTTGAGGTCGCGGGTTCGAACCCCGTTTTTCGCTCTTTTTTTATGTCTATCATAAAGGCTCGGATGGTGGAATCGGTAGACACGCTGGACTTAAAATCCAGTGGGCAGTAATGCCTGTGCGGGTTCAAGTCCCGCTCCGAGTACAACCTTTAATCACTACTTATAAGTAGTGATTTTTTTTTGCTTCTATGTAACCTTTAAAAATATTTTGACTATGGAAACAGCTGTAACATTCGCTACCTCTGATGTAGGTAAATTAAATTCAATAAAAGATTTTATAAGGTCTTTAAATGTCTCTATCATTCAAGAAGAGGACATACCTCAGCCTATTGAAATGACGCCAAGATTAGTAGCTTTTCTTGATAAAATAGAAGCTCGTAATACTCCTTTCGAGGAATGTGATGATTTTGATGTTATGATTAATGATGTTGCTTCTGAATATGGAATTACCTTATAAAATAAAGTAGTACCTAAACTATGAAGAGATACCCTTATTTTGTGACCTATGTAGTAGATAAGATAGAAGGAGATTATTAAAGGTATTTTTAATATCTATCAAGATACCAGCAAATATCCCGAATAAAAGAACAAAAAGCTTTCTAAAATTTAGATAGATCTTCCTTTTTATCATCAAACACACAAAAAAACTGATTATCAATGTAATAAATTTATTAAAGCACTAAACTTTGATAAATCACTCTTTCTAAAAACAACTCTAAAATCTTCTCTATTTTTCTTTTTTATCAAAAAACGAAATTAAAATTTGCACAATCAAAATAAAAATATTACTTTTGCCTCATCAACCGTTAATTGTAAAATTGTTATGAGTAC
Organism: Capnocytophaga genosp. AHN8471; assembly: GCF_016806945.1. Lineage (NCBI taxonomy): Bacteria > Pseudomonadati > Bacteroidota > Flavobacteriia > Flavobacteriales > Flavobacteriaceae > Capnocytophaga > Capnocytophaga genosp. AHN8471. Next base: position 21,783 of record NZ_JAESPJ010000004.1, on the reverse strand, counting down.
ACGTTTCTCCGACACTCAAACGGCTTTTGCTCTTAAAAGCCAATCTGAACTCAATTGGGCTTACCGCCTCTTTAAACTCATAGGTAGTAACACTCTTACTCGTTTAGGCACCGCCCTCACCAACTTCTCTTTAAAACTGCGTTTGCCTATAGAAGGTCTTATCAAGCGCACAGTTTTCAAACAATTCTGTGGTGGCATCTCCGAACAAGACTGTCTACCTGTAATCAAAAAAATGCACCAAAAAGGTGTTGGCTCTGTACTTGATTACTCAGTAGAAGGAAAAGATGAAGAAACTTCTATCGAAGCTACTTTTGAAAAGACGATGGAAACCATTGATTTTGGCAACCTCCACCGCGATGAAGGCATTCCTATTGTAGTGTTTAAACCTACAGGTTTTGGCCGTTTTGCTATCTTCCAAAAAATTACTGAGAAAAAAGCTCTTACCGATGCGGAAACAAAAGAATGGGAACGCATCAAAGCGCGTTTTGATGCTGCTTGTAAACGTGCTTATGACTACAAAATTCCTATCTTAGTAGATGCTGAAGAAAGCTGGATGCAAACCGCTGCCGATGACCTCGTAGAAGAAATGATGGAAAAGTACAACAAAGAAGAAGCTATTGTGTACAACACCTTGCAAATGTATCGTCACGATCGTTTACCTTATCTAAAAGGACTCTATGAACGCGCCGTAAACAAAGGATTTTATATAGGTGTAAAAATCGTACGAGGCGCCTATATGGAAAAAGAAAATGAACGCGCTGCCGAACAAGGATACCCTACCCCTATCTGCCCTAACAAGCAAGCTACTGATGATAATTACAATGCTGTTGTACGATATATCATTGAACATATCGACCGAATTGCACTCTTTGCAGGCACTCACAACGAAGAAAGTGCAGCTTTGATAATGGACTTAATGAAAGAAAAAGGATTGCAACCTAACGACAAACGCGTGTGGATAGCTCAACTATACGGAATGAGTGACCATATCAGTTTCAATGCTTCTAAAGAAGGCTATAACATCGCTAAATATTTGCCTTTTGGCCCCGTACGCGAAGTAATGCCTTACTTAATACGCCGTGCTGAAGAAAACACCTCAGTAGCTGGACAAACAGGACGCGAGCTTTCTCTTTTAAAAGCTGAGAAAAAACGCCGTAGCCAAGAAAAAAAATAATAAACAGAATATTTTTTAGGGTTATAGTTGCTATTATCATTAATATTTGTAATTTTGCGCCCTGAAAAATTAGAAGTTTTTATACCTTAATGCTTACTGATAAAAATGTTTAGTGAAACCATCCCTAATTCAAAAATCTTCGCTTGTTCTAAAAGCATAGAACTCGCTGAGAAAATTGCAGAAAAATACGGTACTCAGCTCGGTGAAGTTAAACTATCTTATTATAGTGATGGTGAGTTTCAGCCCTCTTTTGAGGAATCAATTAGAGGGGCACGCGTTTTCTTAATATGCTCTACTTTCCCTAATTCGGATAATTTAATGGAGCTTTTGCTAATGATAGACGCTGCCAAACGCGCTTCAGCACGCCATATCACTGCGGTAATGCCATACTTTGGTTGGGCTCGCCAAGATAGAAAAGATAAACCTAGAGTGCCCATAGGAGCAAAATTGGTTGCTAACCTCTTACAAGCGGCAGGTGCTACTCGTATTATGACAATGGACTTGCACGCCGACCAAATTCAAGGTTTCTTTGAACGCCCCGTAGATCACCTTTTTGCTTCAAGTATTTTCTTGCCTTATTTGCAAAGTTTGAATTTAAATAACTTGTGTATCGCTTCACCTGATATGGGTGGTTCTAAAAGAGCCTATGCATATTCTAAGTTTTTAAAATGTGATGTAGTAATTTGCTACAAACAGCGCAAACAAGCCAATGTGATTGAAACAATGGAACTTATTGGGGATGTAGAAGGTAAAAATGTAGTATTAGTCGATGATATGGTTGATACTGCTGGCACCTTAGTAAAAGCTGCCCAACTAATGAAAGATAGGGGTGCTGTAAGTGTAAGAGCTGTTGCTACTCACCCTATCCTCAGTGGCAATGCTCACGAACGTATAGAAAATTCAGCTTTAGAAGAATTAATCGTAACTGATTCAATACCTCTAAAACAACCTTCAAACAAAATAAAAGTATTGAGTTGTGCTGAACTATTCGCCGACGTAATGCACAAAGTACACCACAATGAACCTATCAGTTCTAAATTTATAATGTAAAAATTAGGGATTAGCTAAAAACAAGTAACTTAATAACTATATATAAATAAATGAAATCAATTACAATCAAAGGATCTCAAAGAGAAAGCGTGGGCAAAGCAGCTAGCAAAGCCTTACGTAATGCTGGACAGGTTCCTTGCGTACTATACGGAGGAGACAATGTTCTGCATTTTTCAGCACCTGAATTAGCATTCAAAGACATCGTGTACACTCCTAATGTATACACCGCTGCGATTGAATTAAATGGTAAAACTTACGATGCCATTCTGCAAGACATTCAGTTTGACCCTGTAACTGATAAAATCATCCACATCGATTTCTATCAGTTAAACAAGAACAAAGAAATCACTATTGAAGTGCCTATCCAAATCGAAGGAACTTCTCCTGGTATTATGGCTGGTGGTACTTTGCGTATTGTTAACCGCAAACTCAAAGTAAAAGCACTTCCTGATAACTTGCCTGACTTCGTTCCTGTAAACATTTCAGGTTTGGAAATGGGTAACAAATTATATGTTACTAAATTAGCTCAAGAAAACTACAAAATTATGCACCCAGATAACACTGTAGTTTGCCAGATAAGAGTATCTCGTGCCGCAATGAAAGCTGCTCAAGACGCTGCTAAAGCTGAAAAAGCTGCTAAAAAGAAATAATATTTAGTAAATAGATTTTCTTACAAAAAGAGGCTGTCTAAAAAGTTTAGTTTTAACTTTTTTAGACAGTCTCTTTCATATTAATTCAACTAAAAAAGAATTTTTATACTGAGTATAATACTTTTTTCACTATATTTGTCGCCTGATTTTATACATTACTATTTTTTATGGAAAGTATTTTTAAACATTGTCCTAATTGTACTTCTACTCATATAGAGTTCCCTAACAACGTACGCTTTCTCTGCCACGATTGTGGTTTTACCTATTTTCATAATATTGCTGCTGCTGTAGCTGTAGTGTTTCGTCACCAAGATAAAATACTCTTTACAGTGCGCAATATGGATCCCGACAAAGGCAAACTAGACCTCCCAGGAGGATTTATCGACCCCGAGGAAACTGCTCAAGAAGCTGCTTGCCGTGAAGTAAAAGAGGAAATGGGAATGATTATAAAGCCTGAACAATTGCGATTTATCACTACCTTTCCCAACAACTATCTGTACAAAAACGTACCTTACCGCACTATGGATATTTTCTTCGAGTGCAAATTAGCTGAAGAACAAGTACACATAGTTGCTCCCGACGAAATCAAAGCCTTAGAATGGTTCAAACTACAAGAAATCCCTGAAGAAAAAATAGGTTTTGTATCGGTGAGAACGGTAATCCAACAACTAAAAAAATCCGCCCTATGAAAACAGTAGAACAATACAGAGAAGCCTTCTTAGATCATCTCAACTCTAAACTTTTCGTAAAAGAACCACGCAATTTGTATGAACCTATGCGTTACATTTTGCAATTGGGAGGCAAACGATTGCGCCCTATCCTCACTCTCATAGCAACTGATCTTTTTGATGCCGATTACCACAAAGCTCTCAATGCAGCTATGGCTATAGAAATATTCCATAATTTTTCCCTCGTTCACGATGATATTATGGACAAGGCTTCTTTACGACGTGGAGAGACTACTGTACACAAAAAATGGAACACCAATATCGCTATCCTCTCTGGCGATGCAATGCTGGTTAAAGCCTATCAATTATTAGACGACTATCCTACTGAGGTTTTTTCTCTTCTTACTAAAATACTTTCACGTACTGCTTTACAAGTATGTGAAGGACAACAATGGGATATGGATTTTGAAATTCAAACCGAAGTAAGTATCCCCGATTATTTACAGATGATACGCTACAAAACAGCTGTACTCATAGGGGCTGCTTTACAAATGGGGGTTATCATAGCTAATGCTTCTCCTGAAAACCAAATGCCAATCTATACTTTTGGTGAAGAATTAGGTTTAGCATTCCAACTGCAAGATGATTATTTAGACGCTTTTGGCGATGAGTCTTTTGGCAAACGTATAGGTGGTGATATCATCGAAAATAAAAAGACAATTCTTTATCTAACTGCCTTAAAATTAGCCGATGAACAACAGCGAAAAACACTGTTACAACACTACGCTACTACTGAAGATAGTCAGCAGAAAATCAACGAAGTAAAAGCATTATTCGAAGCCACTGGAGCAACTACAGCTGTACGTCAAGAAATAGAGTACACTACCCGTAGAGCCCTTAGTGCACTCACCGAGCTCACCATCAGCGATGAAAAACGCCATTATCTAAAAGAATTTGCCCTAAAGCTAATGAATAGAAAGGTCTAACTTAAATTTGCTAATTGGCAAATTATTCTTATTTTTGCGCGCTAATTTAAAGAAGAGACCCAAATGTTTAAATGGATAAAAGCCAGTTTTTGGAGTACCATAGCTGGCTTAATATTGCGCAACCGAATTGCTTTTCTACTACTCATAATTGCTATCACTGGAGGCTTAGCTTCTCAGTGGAAGAACGTTCGCTTTACCTTCACCGAAGCGAATATGCTCCCCGATGATCACCCCGTGAATATGGAGTATAAACACTTCCTCAATAAGTTTGGTGAAGAAGGTAACTTGATATTAATGGCGTTAGACGATGAAAAAATCTATACGCCCGAGGTGCTCAACAAATGGATTGCCCTTAGTAACGAACTGAAGCAATTTAAACAAATAGACGCGGTTATCTCTATTAATAACCTCCCTATCTTGGTAAAGGACACCGCTCAGCAACGCTTTGTTACTCATAAATTCATTGAAGGAGAAGTAAAAACTCAAGCTCAAGCTGATAGTCTCCAGCAAATACTCTCCGAAAAATTGCCTTTCTACGAAGGCCTCATCTACAACAAAAAAAATAACACCTTACAAACAGCTGTGTATATGAACAAGAAGATTGTTAATACACAAGCTCGCAAAGATTTTATCCTCAACGATTTTATTCCCATTGTAGAAAAATTTGAACAGCAAACTGGACTCAAAGTGCATACTTCGGGTATGCCTTATATTCGTACCCTTAGCGCTCAAAATATAATGGATGAGATTGGGCTATTTATCTTAGCTGCCTTACTTTCCACCTCAGCGATTTTCTTTTTCTTCTTCCGTTCATTCAGGGCAATGTTCATCTCTATGGGCGTGGTATCAATTGCAGTAATGTGGGTTTTTGGATTTTTGGGGCTTTTCGGCTACGAAATTACTATTCTCACAGGACTTATTCCACCGTTAGTGATTGTAATTGGTATCCCTAACTGTGTGTTTCTCATTAATAAATATCAGCAAGAAATTAGTAAACACGGCAACCAAGCCAAGTCGCTTATTAGGGTTATCCGCAACGTAGGCAATGTAACCCTGCTCACCAATCTTACCACGGCTATCGGTTTTGCTACCTTCATTTTTACTGAAAGTACCTTGCTCAAACAGTTTGGGGTGATTGCTTCTATCAATGTAGTGTCTATTTTCTTCATCTCTCTATTGGTTATCCCCATTATTTATAGTTATATGAGTATTCCTAAGGAAAAACACCTTAGGCATTTGCACCGCAACTGGATTGGTGGACTCATCAAATTCATTGAAAATACAGTTAAACACCATCGCATTGCGGTATTTACAACAGCTATTGCGTTGCTCATTTTGAGTATCATAGGTATTTACAAAATTAAAATTTCAGGGAGTCTCATTGAAGATATGCCTAAATCAGCTGCTTTCTTTGATGATATTGGCTTCTTTGAGAAAAATTATGGAGGAATTATGCCTTTGGAAATCACCATTAATACTAAACAAAAAAATAGCGTCACTAAATTAGCTAACCTCAAACGCATTGATGAACTCTGCACTCATATTGAGGAAATCCCTGAAATATCCAAACCTCTTTCATTAGTAAACTTAGTAAAATACGCCAAACAAGCCTATTACAACGGCAACCCTAAATATTACAGTTTACCTACTACTCAAGAGCAAAATTTCATTCTTTCGTACGTAAAGAACTCTAAAGGCAATGCCAATATGCTTTCTGCTTATGTAGATTCTTTAGGGCAAACAGCACGTATCACTACTTTTATGAAGGATATTGGTACGGAAAAGATGCAACAAATAGAGGAAAACATCTACACCAAAGCCCAAAAGCTCTTCCCTAGCGATCGTTTTGATGTAAAAATAACAGGAAAAGCCTATTTATTTACCAAAGGAACAAACTATTTAGCTACCAACCTTATTTGGTCGTTAGCTTTAGCCATTTTGCTCATCGCTCTCATTATGGCATATATGTTCCGCTCGTTCAAAATGATAGTTATCTCGCTTATCCCTAACCTCTTACCTCTTCTTATCACTGCAGGGTTGATGGGCTATTTTGGCATTCCGCTCAAGCCTTCTACTATCCTTGTGTTCAGTATTGCCTTTGGTATTTCGGTAGACGATACCATTCACTTCTTGGCTAAATACCGCTTGGAATTGGTAGCGCGCAATTGGAAGATTAGCAAATCAGTATATGCTGCTTTGCGCGAAACAGGAGTAAGTATGTTCTATACCTCTATTGTACTGCTCTGTGGTTTCTCGGTATTCTTACTCTCAAGTTTTGGAGGTACCAAAGCCCTCGGCGGACTCATATCGGCTACTTTGCTCTTCGCAATGATGACCAACTTATTGCTCTTACCAAGTTTGCTTTTGTCGTTAGAACGCAGCTTGTCTAACAAAGAAACTATCAAAGAGCCTAAGATTGAGATTTTCCCAAAAGAAGAAGAGGAGGAAAACAACGAAAATGAAAAATAGTTTATAATTTTAATAATAAAGATAATAAAAACAATAATTAGTCATTATCAAATCGGCTAATTAACAATAATTATTATGGAAAACAAAAAACATATCGTAATTGTAGGCGGTGGCTTTGCTGGCTTAGAGTTAGTAAAAGTGTTGAACCGTTCTGGAAAATATAAAATTACCTTGGTGGATATGAATAACTACAACTTCTTTCCACCTTTATTATACCAATTGGCAGCAGGATTTATGGAGCCGTCATCTATCTCCTACCCTTTCCGTCGCCTATTCCGAAAGTATAAAAATGCACGTTTTAGGATGGCTACTTTGCAAGAAGTCGTTCCTTCAGAAAACAAAATTATTTTGAGCAATGGCGAATTGCAGTACGACATATTGGTAATGGCTACAGGAGCAGAATCTAACTTCTTTGGCAACAAAAATGTAGAAGAAAAAGCTATGCCTATGAAAACGGTAGGTGATGCTTTGATGCTCCGCAACTTAGTATACACCCGCTTGGAGCGTGCTACCCGTACTCAAGATAAAGAATTACGCCGCAAATTGCTCTCTTTTGCTATTGCAGGAGCAGGACCTACTGGGGTAGAGCTATCTGGTATCTTTGCTGAAATGAAACAGAACATTATGCGCAAGGATTACCCTGAGCTTACTTATGACGATTTAGGTGATATTTATCTCATCGACGGACAAGATACTGTGCTTGCCCCAATGAGTAAAAAAGCGCAAGAATATACTGAAAAATCTTTGCTAAAAAAAGGGGTAAAACTCAAATTAGGCGTACTCGTAACCGATTTTGTAAATGACGAAGTACACCTTTCGGACGGCACTATACTCGATGCGCGCAACCTGATATGGGCAGCGGGAATTTCGGCTAAAGCCTTTAAAGGAATTAACGATAAACAACACTTGGGTCGTGGACGACGTATGAAAACCGATGCTTATAACAAAATGGAAGGCTTCGAGAACATCTATGCAATCGGCGATTCATCCATTATGACCGCCGACCCTCATTTCCCTGAAGGTCACCCTCAGCTCGCACAAGTAGCCATACAACAAGCTAACAACTTAGGAAAAAACTTCAATAAAGATTTTATAAACCCTACTCCCTTCAGTTATGTCGATAAAGGTTCAATGGCAATCATTGGTCGTAACCAAGCCGTCGCCGATTTGCCTAAACACATTTTCCTCAAAGGCTTCGTAGCGTGGGCTATTTGGGCATTTATACACATAATGTCGCTGGTAAACTTCCGCAACAAAATGAGAGCTTTGTACAACTGGATAGGTTATTACATCAGTAAAGATCAATCTTATCGTATGATATTGCGCCCTAACGAAAAAGCAAAAGGATGATAATCAAGTAACAGGTAACAGGTAACAAGTAATAGGTAAATAAAAATGGATATCGTTGCAAAACAATGGAAACAACAATTGCAATATCTGCTGGAGGGAAGAGACTATGAGTCACTTATATTCACTTCAACAGAAGATATTCCTATTTTACCTTTTTACACCGCTGAAAATGTAAAAAATCCTTATGCTATCAACACTAAAACGCAAGTAGCTGTCTCTCTTTTCATATCTGATAAAGAAGCAACACTCAAGCGTATTGCTTTTTGGCAAGACCAATCGGTATCTTTCTTTTTGTTGGATATACATCCTAAATTTACTCAAAAAGAAGTAGAAGAATGGCTACCTGCAAACTTGCAGTGTTTATTTACTAACTCATTTGCTATTGATACTACAATTTACCAAAAAGCAGGCGCCTCAATGGTGCAACAAATTGCCTTTGGGGTAGCCCAAATCAAAGAAAATCCTCACACTGCTGATGTACTCAATGTAAAAGTCGCAGTGGGAGGTACTTTTTTATTAGAAATAGCCAAATTGCGTGCTTTTTGCAGGCTACTAAATGAACAACTCCCTACCCTACCCCTTTGCCTCATCGCTGAAGTATCAAGTAGAGGTTTATCGCTACTGAAATCATCATACAACGAAAACTATGTACAATTAGCTTATGAAGCTGCCGTGTTAGGAGGTGCTGATTATCTACTGCCTAAAAATCCTCTTTTCTTTAAAAATAACAACCTAAATACTGAAAAAGCGAATGTAGCAACCATTCAGAACATCACAGCTACACGCAACGCTACTCTGCTTAATGGAATGTATGCTATAGAAAGTATCAGTTATGAAATGTACAAAAAAGCCCTTGTAATGTTAGAGCAGATTACAAAAAAAGGGGGACTTTCTGCTATCACAAAAAACTTTAGCTTGATAAAGGACATAAAACAGAAATCACAACGAGAGCAGGCTCTTTTTAATGAACAGTGCACGTCCTTACCTCCCATAGATTTATACAGCCGTAAAGATTGGGATTTCTATCCTTTTAGCAAAAAAAAATCATCTGAAGTATTAGAGCTCAAACGCTTGTGGGAACCTTTTGAAAAACGCTTAAAACAAGAAGACTATGACAGAAACGCATAATGCCATAGCTGGCGTACCACCTTATGAACGCGGATTTCACGTAATGGGGTATTTAAAAGAAGTACCCCCTTTGCGCATTATCACCGATGAACTAATGGTAGTTAGTACTTTAGAGGAACTACCTCAAGTACTTACTCGTGAAGAGACATACATTTATATTCCTGCTTCCCTTCTTTTAGAAAATAGTACTCAACAAGATTTTATCAGAGAATTACCTTTTAACGACAAACTGCGCATTTTAGTAGATAGTCCTGCGAATAGTTTTGAAATGATTGCACTTCTCCGCCAATTGCGCGCTATTGCCAAAATACCAATCAGCTGCTGGGTGTATTCTATCACCGATTATCTCTATGCTCTCATAGCTCAAACCGATGATTTGATTACCAAAAATAAAGAGTTGTCTTTACCAGAAAACCAACTCTTGATAGCAAATAGTTTAGTTACAAAAACTATTGATCCTTTTTATCTATAATTCTTCTTCGGTATCTAAACCAAGTTCTCTTGCAGATATTTCACGCATTTCCACCTTGCGTATTTTACCCGAGATAGTCATTGGAAATTCGTCTACAAATTTCCAATAACGAGGTACTTTATAGTGGGCAATACGACCCTTACAAAAATCGTGAAGTTCTTGTTCGGTGAGGGTAACTCCTTCTTTAGGCTTGATCCAAGCCATTACCTCTTCACCGTATTTCTTGCTTGGTACCCCAATCACTTGAGCGTCCATTACGCCTACATACGTATAGAGGAAGTCTTCTATTTCTTTAGGAGAAATGTTCTCACCACCGCGAATGATCAAATCTTTGATACGACCTGAAATGTGGATATAACCATCTTCATCCATCATCGCCAAATCGCCAGAGTGCATCCAGCGTTGTTCGTCTATTACCTGTTGTGTAGCCTGCGGACTATTCCAGTACTTCAACATCACCGAATAGCCACGCGTACAGAGTTCACCATTTTCTCCTCGTTTTACAATTGCTTTAGTCTCGGGGTTGATAATCTTAATTTCCAAATGGTCGTGGATAGTCCCCACTGAGTGAATTTGTTTCTCAAAAGGCGCCCCTATCTTGGTTTGTGTAGATACGGGAGATGTTTCGGTCATACCATAACATATCGTGATTTCGTGCATATTCATTTGCTCTTTCACGCGTTTCATAATCTCGGGAGGACACAAAGCTCCTGCCATTACACCTGTACGCAAACTTGACAAATCGTAAGGATGTTTGTCTAATATATAAAGTTCAGAAATGAACATTGTTGGCACTCCATAGAGCGATGTACACTTTTCTTTTTCTATCGTTTCGAGAGTTTTGGTAGCATCGAAACTATCATTAGGGATTACCATTGTAGCTCCGTGAACTGTACAAGCAAGATTCCCGATAACCATCCCGAAACAATGGTAAAAAGGCACTGGAATACACACCCTATCCTTCTCGGTATAATTCATACGGATGCCTATAAAATAGGCATTATTGAGGATATTGTGATGGGAAAGTGTAACACCTTTAGGGTTGCCCGTAGTACCTGAAGTATACTGTATATTTACGGGATCGTCGAACTGTACTTTTTCTTCAAAAGAAAGTAATTTCTCGTCTGTAACTTTTTTACCATTCTCTAAGAAGCGTTGCCAACTATCTCCCCAATAGACCTCTTTTCTAAGGGTTTCAGTAAATTCACGAGCATCGTCAATCATTTTTTTATAATTGCTACTCTTAAATTCAGGAGCTGCAAAAATAAACGATATTCCTGATTGGTTGATTACATAAATCAGTTCACTGGTACGGTAAGCAGGATTGATATTCACCATTATCACGCCTATTTTGGCAGTAGCATACTGCAAGAGTGTCCACTCATAGCAGTTAGGAGACCAAATACCTACTCTATCACCCTGTTTTACGCCTAAAGCGATGAGCCCTTTGGCTACTGCTGTTACTTGCTCATAAAACTCGGTGTAAGTAACTCTATAGTTTTGATGTACAGAGATAAGCGCCTCTTTGTGAGGAAATTTTTCTACTGTTCGACGGAGGTTCTGGTCGATTGTTTCTCCTAAAAGAGATACATCGGAAGCTCCATAAGTGTAAGCTAAGTTTCTATTCATAAGGATTATTTTTAAGTTATTCTTTTGTTATTTCAACAGATCAGGGCGTTTGGCTTTAGTGTGTTTATAAGCCATATCTTCCCGCCATTGTTCTATTTTAGGTGTATTACCGCTAGTAAGGATTTCGGGTACTTCCCAACCTTTGTAGTTAGCAGGACGTGTATAGACGGGGGGTGCTAACAGATTGTCCTGAAATGAATCGGTGAGAGCTGAAGTTTCGTCGGAGAGGACACCAGGTATGAGGCGAATAATTGCATCGCAGAGTACAGCAGCTCCTAATTCTCCCCCTGAAAGCACATAGTCTCCTATGGAGATTTCTTTAGTGATAAAATGATCACGCACACGCTGGTCTACCCCTTTGAAGTGCCCACATAATATGATAATATTTTCAGCTAACGAGAGCTGATTAGCCATCTTTTGTTGGAGTGTTTTGCCATCGGGGGTGAGGAATATCACCTCGTCATAATCTCTTTCGGCTTTTAAGGCTGAAATACACTTATCGATAGGTTCTATCATCAACACCATTCCTGCTCCTCCACCAAACTGATAATCATCTACTTGACGATAAGCATTATTAGCATAGTCGTGTAGATTGTGGAAATGCACTTCCACTAATTGTTTATCAATAGCACGTTTCATAATGGAGTAGGCAAAGGGGCTCTCCATTATTTCAGGGACTACCGATATAATATCAAGACGCATTGGTTTAACGGTGTTTATTTATTTCGTCCTGCAACTGGCGACGCACTTTTTGCTCGCGTTCTATAGCTGCTTTGCGATAGTTTTCGTACTCTTCTTGCAATTCGGCTAAGTCACTGATAGATTTTTTAGTAACTACATTTCCGTTAGCATATCTATAGATATAGAAAACAAGCAATACTGTCAAAACAACCACAATTCCCCACATAATAGTATTGTAGAGCCCTTTAGAAAGCAAAGCTCCGAAGAAGTTCATACTATCTTTCTGGTTTTTAGTTTCATCAAGTGCTGTTTGTAGCTCTGTGATATTATCGTTGAGGGTTTTGATAGTATTTTCGTGTGTTTTTACGGTTTGTTTTTCAGCTTCAAGTCGAGACTTCACACTGTTGATACTATCGTTCATACTGCGTTGAAAGGTAGCTAATTTAGTTTTGTCAATCAGTTTGAATCTCTCATAAGAGTTTGATCTATCTACCATATACTGAAATTGTTCAGACAGAGTAGTGGGGATTTTTTCTTCTTGTACTGCTTCTACAGGAGCTACTTGAGTAGTAGTACGTGTAGTAGTACGCATAGAAGTTTCTTCTTGGGCAGTAGCTGAAAAGAAAGCAAAAGCTGCTATTGCAACAAACGTAAGTTTTTTCATATTAAAATTATTATTATTATATAGTTTCTAAAATCTTTTTGAAATCATCTACAATGGTAGCACCTTTATCTTGGTTATACCATCTTTGTAGGTTTTCTTTGAACTCAGGAGAGAGTTTGCCATTTTTAGCTTTTTCCTCTTCTACCATTTTGGTAGCGACTGATGGGCGAGATCCCCAATGTGCTAGTACCTTATCTTCTAAGTCTAAAAACACTACTATAGGAATTGCTTTACCGCCATTGGTAAGAAAAAGGTTCATCAAAGCTTCATTTTCATCTCTAAAAACGAGTTTCATAGTAATTTTAGGGTTGAGTTCAGCTATTTTATGTACCACAGGTACAATTTGAGCTGCATCGGCACACCAACTTTCAGTAATCACTAACAAACAAACGCTTTTAGGATAATTTATAAAGAATTGCGCTTTTTCTTCGGGTATCTCTATAGTTTTATCCAAACGTTTGTAGCGTTTTTGGTTGAGAGCTGTGTAGTACACACGCTCTTCGGTCTGTTCTTCCCCACTTGATTTACCTTCGGCTTCGTACTTATCTATTAGATTACGATAGGTTTCGTAGGAAACGGATTTTAGTAGGCTATTGCGGATGATTTGTGTTTTTTCCATTGTTATTTAGGTAAGAGTTAAGAGTTAGGAAGCAATTTGCAAAGTTGATTTATTGAGTTTTTCTTCCGCATATTCTTCAGTAACTATCAATTCTTTAACTCCTGAATTAGGGAGTTCGAACATTGCGTCGGTGAGAATATTCTCGCATAGTGAACGTAAGCCACGTGCACCGAGTTTGTACTCTAAGGCTTTTTCGACGATAAAATTGAGAGCTTCCTCAGTTATATCAAATTTAATACCATCCATTTCAAAGAGCTTTTTATACTGCTTGATAATGGCGTTCTTAGGTTCGGTGAGAATCATACGTAAAGCGTGCTTATCCAATGGATTCATATAGGTTAGCACAGGTAAACGACCTATAATTTCGGGGATTAAACCAAAATCTTTTAAGTCTTTGGGGATGATATACTGTACCAAATTTTTCCTATCGACTTGTGTATTTTTGGACGAGTTGTAACCTACTGTTTGCATATTGAGACGTTTAGAAATAACACGTTCGATGCCATCAAAAGCACCTCCAGCAATAAACAAAATATGTTCGGTATTTACCTCAATATATTTTTGGTCGGGATGCTTGCGCCCGCCTTTAGGCGGCACGTTCACCACTGATCCTTCCAAGAGTTTGAGCAATGCTTGTTGCACCCCTTCACCCGATACATCACGAGTGATAGAAGGATTATCGCTCTTGCGGGCAATTTTATCAATTTCATCTATGAAAACGATACCACGTTCGGCTTTCTCTACATCGTAATCGGCAGCCTGTAAGAGGCGAGATAGGATACTTTCGACATCTTCGCCCACATATCCTGCTTCAGTAAGTACTGTAGCATCAACAATAGCAATGGGCACGTTGAGCATTTTGGCAATAGTACGGGCCACCAAGGTTTTACCCGTACCTGTTTCGCCAACCATAATGACGTTGCTTTTTTGGATTTCGACCTCATCATCTGCATCGGGTTGTTGTAGGCGTTTGTAGTGATTATAGACCGCCACAGAGAGGATTTTTTTAGTAAAATCCTGACCTATCACATATTGGTCGAGGAATTGTTTGATTTCTTGAGGTGTTTTGAGGGTCATATCACCTGATACTACAGGCTTACCTTTTTGAGCTTTACTACCAAATGCTTCTTCAATAATGATATTGGCTTGTTCAACGCAATAATTACATATATTACCAGCCATACCGCGAATGAGCATTTCGGTTTCAGATTCTGCACGACCGCAGAACGAACAATATTCTACTTGTTTTTTAGCCATTATTTTCTTTCTAATACTTCGTCGATCATACCATATTCTTTAGCTTCACGGGCTATCATCCAATAGTCGCGTTCAGAATCTTTATACACTTTAGCAAAAGGTTGCTTAGTGTGTTTGGCAATGATTTCGTAGAGTTCATTTTTGAGTTTCAACATTTCTTTGAGGTTAATTTCCATATCACTGGCTACTCCTTGTGCTCCTCCTGAGGGTTGATGAATCATTACACGAGAGTGTGGCAAAGCTGAGCGTTTACCTTCAGCTCCTGCACATAGTAATACAGCAGCCATTGAAGCAGCAATACCTGTACAGATAGTGGCTACATCGGGTTTGATGAACTGCATAGTGTCGTACATACCCAATCCTGCATATACGCTACCACCGGGAGAGTTGATATAGATTTGGATATCTTTGGCACTATCCACGCTTTCCAAGAAAAGCAATTGAGCGGTAACGATATTTGCTACTTGATCGTTCACATCAGTGCCAAGGAAGATGATTCTATCCATCATCAAGCGGGAAAAAACGTCCATTTGAGCTACGTTTAGCTGGCGTTCTTCCATAATATAAGGAGTCATACTACCTACTATTTTATCGTAGTAAAGGCTGTTTACTCCGTGTTGTTTAATTGCGTATTTTTTAAATTCGTCTGCTAAATTCATTTGTTTAGTTATTAGTTGTTAGTCATTAAGTTTTTAGTGTTGTGGTGATTAGGTTATAATTTATCTATATTTTTCTAAAATATTGATGATTTCTTCTATGGTTATCTTTAGTTTACTAATATCATCGCCAAGGGCTTGTAGTCGGTCGAGAATTGTTTGTTTCATTTTTAATAAATGTAGTCCAAAATTGCTAAATTAAGATACAATAATAGTATTTATCATTAGCAATTTTGGACTGGTTTATAGTTTTTTATAGAAAAATACTATTCAGGGAAAGCTATTTTTACGAACTCATCAAAAGTTACTTTTTTAACTTCTGTTTTAACATTTTCTTTGTAGAAGTCGATGAGTTTTTTGAATACTAATTGTTGCTGAATACGTTGTACTTCTTCACGGTTTTGCAATACGCGATCAACGATACCATCTACATAGCTATCGTCATCGGTAGGCATACCATATTGAGCTAATTGACCTTTGATATAATCACGTGCAAAATCTTTCAACTCTTCGAACTTAGGATGTAAGTTATTCTCATCCAATACTTTACCTTCTATAAGCTGGTAGCGCAAACCTTTTTCTGAACGGCTGTATTCTTCTTCAGCTTCTTGCTCGGTAAGTTCTTTTTCACCTGCTGTACGTAACCATTTTTTAAGGAAAGTTTCAGGGAGGTCAAATTTAGTATTATCTACTAAATAATCGGTAACTGTGTTGAGGAAATGCTGGTCGGCTTGCTCGTTGTATTGGTGTTGAGCGCCTTCTTTTATTTTGTCGCGCAATTGTTGTTCAGTAGTTACACTTCCATCAGGGAAGAGTTTGTTGAACAATTCTTGATCTAAAGCAGCACCTTGACGTTCGTTTACTTCTTCCAAAGTGAAAGTAACTTCCACCTCTAAGTGGTGAGCCTCATCGTGAGATACTTTGAGGTAGTGCATTAGACTATGAGCATCTTTGAACAAACCTTTAGTTTGCAATTGGAATTGGTCGCCTATTTTTTTACCGATGAACTCTTTGCGTGCAGCATCACTAAGTTCTTCTAAAGTGAAAGTAGCTTGAGAATCGATAGATTTTTCTTCGTTGAAGAAAGTACCTGTAATTTCAAGGCTATCATCGTTGATTACTTCACCTTTAGCAACGAGTTTACCAAATTGTTTTTGGATACGTTCTACTTGTTTATCGATTTGGTCATCGGCTACTTCTATTTCATAGCGAACTATAGCTTTTTTAGGTTTTAAATTCACTTCGATAGTAGGAGCTAAGCCAATTTCGAACTCGAAAGTAAAATCGTCGGCATCTAAGTTGATATCTTGTTTTTCTTTAGGCAGTGGATTTCCTAAGATATTGAGTTTTTCGTCGTTTATATATTTGTACAACGAGTCTTGCAACACACGGTTGATCTCGTCAAATTTTACAGCTTTGCCGTACTGTCTTTTAATCATACCTGCAGGTACGTGACCTTTTCTAAATCCAGGGATAGAAGCGGTTTTTCTGTAATCGTTTAGTACTTTTTCTACTTTATCGGCGTAGTCGTTTTTTTCAATTGCTATCTTAATGATCGCATTTAAAGCATCTACTTGCTCTCTGTTGATATTCATTTTTAAAAATATTTAATCTAAAATTTCAAATTGCAAAGATAGTACAAAATGTTTATATACACAAGGTTTTATGTATTTTTTTAGGAATTAGGAATTAGGAATTAGAATTTTGGCAGTTCCCAATGGTATTTTACCGATAGCAATCGCACAGCAATTACTACCATTATAGTGATGAATACAACTAAGTTGTGATTGACAAAATCATCGATAAGGAAATAGACTGTACCTCCTGCAATACAAGCGGTTGCATAAATTTCTTTATGAAAGAGGGCAGGCAATTTGTTGGCTAAGATATCACGTATGACTCCTCCAAAACTACCCGTCATCGTACCCAGAATAATAGCGATGGTAGGTGATAATCCAAAACGCAGGGCTTTTTCTATCCCTATAATTGTAAAGACCCCCAACCCAATGGTATCGAATAACATCAGTGATTTGCTCCAGTGTTCTGAAAACTGCTTTTTGAAGAGAATGGTAATCACAACACTAATGACAATCATCAATATATAAGTGAGGTTATTCATCCAAAATACGGGTACACTACCTATCATAATATCGCGGAGTGTTCCCCCTCCTACTCCTGTTACAAAGGCTAAGATGAGCATTCCAAAGATATCCATACGACGTTCTAAGCCCAGCAATACGCCCGAAACACCAAAAACAGTCGTTCCGATTAAATCCCAGAGATAAATCTGGTCGATTTGCGATAAAAATTGAATCAAATTATCCATTTTAATGCCAAATTTGAGTGAGTTTCCAAGTATTCCCTATAGGAATAAACACGAGTATCATTGCTTTTTCAGTGTTTTTACACAACACACTATCAGGATAATAGCTAAAGTTATATGTTTGTAATTCGTTGAACTCATCGGTAAGGAGTTCTTCTTCAGTAAGAAGTACACTGCCGTCATTCTGCCTCAATAAGCGCAACAGCGGTTCAGCTAAGTGCTGCTGCCTAAAAGCCATATCAGTAGTGAATTGCTTAAAAAAATCGGGGAATTGCTTTTGCTGAGTTTTTGTTTGCTCAGTTAATTTTTTCATTTCGGCATAAGGTAATAGCGTAGCTTTTTTTTGTTCCCAAAACACCTGTTTACAATCATCTTTTGGCACTGCAAAAGTATAGAGATGTACATCGGTATACGACAATTTGTTGAGTAGTTGCAAACGATAATAGGTTTTATTATCTCTTTGCACACTATCCTGTACCCAATAAGTGGGATTGTTCCCTGTAAGGGTTTCTAATTGCTTTATTTTAGCTTTTACTTCTGCTAATTCGGCAACTGTTTGTTTTGCAGTATCGGCATTGCAAGATTTTTTGAAGCCTATAACGGAGTTATCGCAGGAAAAAAGCAGTAGAGATAGGGTAATTGTTAAAAGGATTTTCATCTTTCAGATATTACTTTTACTTTATAATCCAACTTATCTACATTTATGTTTTCAGGAATTATAGGCAAAGTATCCATCTTTTCAAAAAACAATTCATAGCCACACTTACTCTCAAAAATATCAGGCTCATTTACATCTAAGAAGCCTAATACTTTTACCCCGTAATTACCTGCTGGAATATCAAATCTATCTCCTGTATCTCCATTTAGTTCTCCTCCTTCTACATTAGGTTGAGGATTTAGACTTTTTTCTGTAGCAAAATCGGAATAATTACTTTCATAATCCCAATTCATTATCATAAAGATATCTTCTACAGCTAACCTTCCGCTTTTTACTTGTAGAGGTAATGAGACTTCATTTTTAAAAACTACCCAATCGGTAGGGATTTCACTTTTAGTAGTTGTATTTATGAGTATTTCATAATCAAAAGGTTCTATATTATAGATAGGTAGTAATATTCCTCGTTGGATACTTTCCTCACCTATAGTAGGATTATTTATGAAGTATTTCAGTAAATCGTCATCTTCTATACCTTTTTCGAGTAGGAACTCTTGTAGTACTACTGGATCGAAGAGTACAAACCCAGGGAATTCTAACATTAATTCTGTTTTATAGTGTACCATTGTTGTTTTATTATTTCTAATTTTCTTTGTTCTACTTATACAAACTCAAAGCGCACCATTCCGTCTACATCTATTTTGGTGAGTTTTACTTTGTGGAGGGTATTCACTAAAGCAGGATCCCAAGGAGCTTTTACTTTTACATAATTCTCAGTAAACCCGTGAATATATCCCTGCTTGTTGTCGCTCTCGAAAAGGACTGTTTTTTCTTTACCTAACTGGCTCTCATAAAAAGCATTGCGTTTCTTAGCTGACAATCCGCGTAACATTTTGCTGCGTTTAGCTCGTACTGCATCGGGGACTACACCATCCATAAGTACTGCTTCGGTATTGTCACGCTCGGAATAAGTAAATACGTGCAAGTAAGAAATATCTAATTCGTTTAGAAAATGATAAGTTTCTAAGAAATGTTCATCTGTTTCGCCAGGAAAACCTACAATCACATCTACCCCGATGCAAGCATCAGGCATCACTTCACGTATTTTGGCGACTCTACTTACATAGAGTTCACGCAAATAGCGGCGTTTCATCTTTTTAAGGATTTCGTTACTTCCACTCTGTAATGGGATATGAAAGTGAGGCACAAAACTTTTAGACTGTGCTATGAAGTCGATAGTTTCGTCTTTGATAAGATTGGGTTCAATAGAGGAAATGCGCAGGCGTTCGATACCTTCAACCTTATCAAGAGCCTGCACTAATTCTAAAAAGGTATGTTCGTGTTTTTTATTACCAAATTCTCCTTTGCCGTAATCGCCTATATTCACACCCGTAAGCACAATTTCTTTGATACCTTTGTCGGATATTTTTTTAGCGTTATTCAATATATTTTCGATGGTATCACTTCGCGAAATACCACGTGCCATTGGGATAGTGCAATAAGTGCACTTATAATCGCAACCGTCCTGCACCTTTAAGAATGCACGCGTACGATCGCCAATGGAATAACTTCCGACATAGAAATCAGTTTCGGAAATTTCGCAGGAGTGCACGATGCCCTCGTTGTTTTTGGTGAGGTCATCAATATATTGAGTGATATTGAACTTTTCTTTGGCACCTAATACCAAATCAACTCCATCTACTGAAGCGAGTTCTTCTGGTTTTAATTGAGCATAACAACCTACTGCCGCCAAGAATGCCTTAGGGTTTGTTTTCAGTGCTTTGCGTACAATTTGTTTGAATTGTTTGTCGGCGTTTTCGGTAACCGAACAGGTGTTAATCACATATATATCGGCAGGGTCGTCGAAATCAACACGAATATAGCCATCTTCTTCAAAGCTACGTGCAATAGTAGAAGTTTCGGCAAAGTTGAGTTTGCAACCCAAAGTATAGAATGCTACTTTTTTCATTTAGTTGTTAGCGTTTAGTCATTAGTCGTTAGAAAAAAAGTCTCTATCCAAAAAGTATTGGACAATGGCTTTTTTCATCAGTATGGTTTGTTCTCCAGGTTTGAGAGCGGGGAGCTCTTGCACTAAACTATAATGAGGCCAACCATCAGGGTCAGTAAATTCATATTTATAATAACCAAAGGGTTCAAGGAGTTTACAAATAGCGATGTGCATTAGGTCTACTTTTTCATCTTTGGCGTAAGGGCGACCTATTTGTCCGAGTTCTTGTACTCCAATGAGATAGATGATACCATCGACATTCAGAGTTTCACCCTCTGTAAAAGTATCGGAGAGGCGTTGTACAATTTCCTCCCAACGGGCTTTTAGCAGCTCGTGTTCCGTCATAATAAAAAATTATTTTGGCGGCAAAGGTACAAAATAATTACGAATTACGAATTACGAAATACAAATTACGAAATAATAATAAGAGAGCTACTCTGGTGAATAGCTCTCTCATTATTTTGTTAATTTGCTTTATTATCTAAATAAAGTGAAGTTACCGTAGAACTCACGTTTGTCGTACAATTGATCGTTGATTTCGATGATATACCAATAGTCGCCTGATGGCATCGCTTGTTTTTCATAAGTACCATCCCAGCCTTCTCCTGGTTCTAACTTCACTAAACGACGACCATAACGATCGAAAATGTAGATACGGGCATTTACATTGTTGTCTAAATACTTCGCTTTCCATACATCATTCTCTCCATCTCCATTGGGCGTGAAGAAGTTCGGCACTTCTATATCAAAGTATTCTAAATCGTAAGTCGCTGTTACTGTACAACCTTCAGCATCTTCCACGCGTACATTCACTACTTTATAACGACGTCCGTTTACTAACTTATCAGGATCGTCATGGTTGATTTTGTACACAGGATTATCTCCTTTACTCACCTCATTAAAGTAGTATGTATAACCTCTAAAGTTATTCGTCCTACCTCCTCGTGCTAATACCTCTAAGGTGTTGAGCGTGGTATTAGTCGTTACTCTCGTAACTGTAAGTGGTGTGTAAGGATCTATCGTGATGGTCTCGGAGGCACTACAACTTCCCGTCATTCCTGGAATAGAGGATACTATAGTATAGGTTACTTCAACTGTTTGGGTAACTGAACTTCTATTGAAATTATCAATATAAGCTACATTGCCTGTGGTTCGTGTGAAAGTAGCTGCTGGAGCTCCATTCAAACTATAGGTTATCTTACTATAGTCAGGTGATGGATTATTGAAGTGTACCTCTAAATAATCTACGTAACTATTAGAACTTGCTTGACAAGTACCATAGTATTTGAGTTCCTTGATTGTAACATCTGGTAATTCTTCTACCGTGAATGACAAGGTCTTAGT
>NZ_JAESPJ010000002.1:0-1546 GCF_016806945.1 Capnocytophaga genosp. AHN8471 | reverse complement strand
CTCGGGTGCGCGTTAGTCCCCGACTAACCCTCAGCTGATTAGCATAGCTGAGGAAACCTTGATCTTTCGGCGGGCAGGTTTCTCGCCTGCCTTATCGTTACTTATGCCTACATTTTCTTTTCTATCAGCTCCACTATGGCTCACGCCTTTAGCTTCCACGCCTATAGAATGCTCCCCTACCGGTATATTACTTAGTAATAACCCCATAGCTTCGGTAATATGCTTATGCCCGTTTATTATCCATGCCCAACCGCTCGACTAGTGAGCTGTTACGCACTCTTTAAATGTATGGCTGCTTCCAAGCCAACATCCTAGCTGTCAGTGCAGTCAGACCGCGTTTGGTCAACTTAGCATATATTTGGGGACCTTAGCTGATGGTCCGGGTTCTTTCCCTTTAGGATATGGACCTTAGCACCCATACCCTCACTGCTGATGAGCATTTAATAGCATTCGGAGTTTGTCAGGAATTGGTAGGCGATGAAACCCCCGCATCCAATCAGTAGCTCTACCTCTATTAAACTCGCTTCAACGCTGCACCTAAATGCATTTCGGGGAGTACGAGCTATTTCCCAGTTTGATTGGCCTTTCACCCCTACCCTCAGGTCATCCGAAGTCTTTTCAACGACAACCAGTTCGGTCCTCCACGCTGTGTTACCAGCGCTTCAACCTGCCCAAGGGTAGATCACCAGGTTTCGCGTCTACTACTACCAACTATTTGCGCCCTTTTCAGACTCTCTTTCGATGCGGATTCGTATCTGAAATACTTATCCTCGCTGGTAACAGTAACTCGTAGGCTCATTATGCAAAAGGCACGCTGTCACAGCCGTAGCTGCTCCAACCGCTTGTAAGCGTATGGTTTCAGGGGCTATTTCACTCCGTTATTCACGGTTCTTTTCACCTTTCCCTCACGGTACTAGTTCACTATCGGTCTCTCAGGAGTATTTAGCCTTACCGGATGGTCCCGGCAGATTCAGTCAAGGTTCCACGTGCCCCGACCTACTCAGGATTCCCTTAAGGTTTATATCGCTGTGCCTATACGAGACTTTCACTCTCTATGGTGTGTCTTTCCAAACACTTCTAATCCAGCTCTACAACCTATATTAGGGTCCTACTACCCCCGCATTGCCGTAACAATACGGGTTTGGGCTGTTCCCATTTCGCTCGCCACTACTTTGGGAATCACTTTTGTTTTCTTCTCCTCCGCCTACTAAGATGTTTCAGTTCAGCGGGTTTGCTCACCTTTACGGTGTAGTACATCTTCAATGTACTGGGTTGCCCCATTCGGATATTTGCGTATCATCTCGTATGTGCCAATACACGCAACTTTTCGCAGCTTATCACGTCCTTCTTCGCCTCTGAGAGCCTAGGCATCCCCCATACGCCCTTACATAACTTTTCGCGCTTGTAGTTTTATTCAATTAACAATTAACAATTATCAATTAAATAAATACCTCGTTCTCTTTGATTCTTTTTAATTTTTTTTCGTTAGATTATCAATAATCTATTATTGATCTCTTATGCTTTTTATCCCAATATGTCAATGTAC
>NZ_JAESPJ010000001.1:0-85000 GCF_016806945.1 Capnocytophaga genosp. AHN8471 | reverse complement strand
AGGAGTCTGGTCCGTATCTCAGTACCAGTGTGGGGGACATCCCTCTCAGAACCCCTATCTATCGTCGCCTTGGGGAGCCGTTACCTCTCCAACTAGCTAATAGAACGCATACTCATCTTTTACCGCCGTAGCTTTAATAAGTGCACGATGCCGTGCTCTTATACCATAGGGTATTAATCCAAATTTCTTCGGGCTATCCCCCGGATAAAAGGCAGATTGTATACGCGTTACGCACCCGTGCGCCGGTCTTAGCCCGAAGGCTTCTCCCTCGACTTGCATGTGTTAGGCCTGCCGCTAGCGTTCATCCTGAGCCAGGATCAAACTCTTCATCGTTAAATTCTTTTATTTCTTTAACCGATTTGTTTTTTTGTAGTGGGCGTATGCTATACGCCCCTACGAATTGACTTCAGGTTTCACTCGATTCTTTAAATCTTTTTTGTGCTGTACAACATTATGTCAATGTACGTGTTGTTTCTTATTTTGAGACCGTGTTTTGTCTCATTTGCGGGTGCAAAGGTACGGCGTTTTTTTAAACTAGCAAATTTTTTGTGAACTTTTTTTATGATTTTTTTAATTTATTTTTTAAGTGGTTGAGAATCAATAGAGATTTACAAGAGAATCTCGGTGAGACTCCGAGGTGTCGGAGGGGTGCGAGCTGTGCGGGCGGGGATGGGAGGGGTGGGAGAGAAACTCGGAGGGACTGGGAGAAACTCGGAAGGACTGAGAGGGGTGAGAGTTTTTTTCGGGGGGTGTGAGTGATAGGAGTGGTGGGAGGCGGTGGGAGCGGTGGGGGTTAGAGAAAGAGAGGGGGGTGATGGGATTGGGTGGTGATGAAAGTGTGGGAGTTGTGCGGGCGGATAGGGAATTAGGGAAAGAGAGGGTGGTGGTGGGAGCGGTAAGAGCGGTGGGAACTGTGGGAGGGGATGAGAATAAAAGGGGCTGTCCTAAAAGTTTTTCTTGAGGGGGCGTTTGCAGCACATACCCAGCTATCGCTGGCTTTCCTACATAACACACTCTAAAAGTGATTGATTATCAGTGCTATAGACTTTGTCAAAGTTTTGCGACTTTGACAAAGTTTATGATGCAAAAGCGATTTTTAGACTTTTCGGACAGCCTCTTTTTAGGTAAGAAAAAATGTTTTTTATTGTATTTCTACATCGCTATCTTTTATGTAGATGAGTTCGTAAATTTTTGCTCCTTTATTATCGATGTAGTCTTCGAACTTACCTGAAATAGTTACTTTTTGACCATCTTTTTTTAGACTATCAGTTTTTGCTTTTGAAATGCTAGCACTATTTGCTGGGAAAAGTTTTATTTTATTACCATCGGATAATGTGATGTAGGAATCTGTATATTTACCATTTTTTTGAGTAATAATAGTACCTGTAAGTTTTACATATTTACCATCGGCATAGTTAGCTATAGTGGCTGTAGAAGCATCTAAGGCTTCATAAGTGGGGGTAGCAGGGGCTTGACCAAAAGTTACATCTTCTGCTTTGGTATATTGAATTTGTTTTGTTCCATTATGTAGGCCAAAGGTTCCTTTTATAGTAACTTCGTAACCACCCATTGCAATTTTTTCTTTAGTTTCATTGATGTTTTTAGTACTGGAATAAACTTGTATTAAGGTGCCATCTCCTAATTTAAAATAGCCCTTACCTCCTTTAGATACTAATACACCGTGCATAGTAACAACTTTATTTTCTTCAAAAACAGCTACTGTAGCGGTACTTGCTTCTATAGTTTCTGCCGGTGGTTGTGGGTTGTTATTACCTGAGCCCCATACTAAATCACTGTCTTGCTCATAAGCGATTTGAAGCGTAGTATTATGTTTGCCAAAAGTACCTGTTACAGTAACTTCTTTGCCATTTACTTTGAGGTTATCTTTATTCTCTTTACTAATTTTACTGAAGTTTTTAGTGTACAATTGTATTTTGGTGCCATCACTAAAAAGAATATAGGCTCTGCTTCCTTCTACCTTAAGATTACCGTGTAGTTTTACCTTTTTACCTTCTACGAAGTTGGCGGCTGTAGCGGTACTGGCTTCTACAGTTTCAACGGTTGTATTGGTTTGAGTATTGGTTTGGGTACCGGTAGAGGTGCCTCCGTTGACTACTATATCAGCGTAGTTGCTAATCATAAACTGCCAATTTTGACCGTACTTTGTGAGTACTCCTGTGATGTTTAAGGTACCTGAAGGTACTTTCTCATCTTTGAACTTGGCATAACGGTTGGTTCTGAAGGGGATGGTATTGCCTTGTGCATCGATGAGGGTGTAGTCTGTTCCTTGACGGGTATCATTGGCTTTTTGATGCATATTTTTACCTACATCTTCCGTTTTGAAGTGTACTCCTTTAAGGGTGATGAGTTGGTTGATATTGGCTTCTACCTTTAATGTATTTATAGAAGTATCGGCTTTAGCGAGTTCGGCTAAAGTTTTACGCACACCTCCTTTATCGAAAAGGTGATTTTTAGCGATGGCTTCTGACATTCGTCCTACACTAGTTCTTCCGTTATTTGCTTGGAATATACCACTTCCAAAGTCGACTCCACCATTGTTTACTTGTGAGGTGAGTCCTTTGAGTCGCAATTGCACTTTGGCACCTAATGGGAAATCGGTATATAGACCTGTTTTATTGATAGCGACGGTAACTCCTTTGGTTTTATCTTCGTTTTGGATATAAATTTTTTGATAGAAGTTACCAGCTTCGTCACTGGAGATTACATAACCTTCGATTGCCTCGTCGGCTCCATAAGTAGTTACATTTGTAACGGCTTTACCTATGGCTGTATCGAAGCTTACTACCTGACCACTAAAAGGCGGTAGTGTTTTTTCGCCTTCAGGGTTAGGGATGTCATAATCGTCGTCCTTTACGCACGATGTAATTGCGAATAGCGACAATAGGGCTATCGCTGTGGGTTTTAATGCATTTAGTTTCATATTGTTGTTATTTATTAGTTTAGCCTCCAAACCTCCGAAGGGGGACAATCCGCAAAAGGGATTCAATGGGGCGATTTTTAATGTTACTTGTTACCTATTATTAATAGTCAAACAAAAATAGATTGCAAATAAGTTCACTTTTAAAGGCGCTTGTAAAACGAATTACATAACATACTTTATTTAAAAGTATTTGATTTTCAAGGTAATCAACTTTGCCAAAGGTCGTAGCACGACGAGCAATTAAAACTTTGGCAAAGTGTAGCGACACAAAATTTGCAAACCAATTCTGATTTACTATTTAGAGACTTACGGCTAAATTGAGCATATAGGTACGTCCGTAACCTACGAAATATCGGTTACCGAAAGAAGGGACTCCTTGGGCGTTATCTTGTAGCATTCTGCCATAGTTAGCCGTACGTGATTGTTCAAAACCTCCTGAAAGGAATTTGGTATCGAAGAGGTTGTTCACACTTGCCATTAGGTTGATATAGGTTTTCTTTACGCGCCAAGATTTACCAGCGACGAGGTTTACTAAGAAGACATCGTCTAAGCGTTCTTGTTTGAGGAGTTGACGAGCTTTATCGAGGTCGATATTAGAGTAGGGTGCTTTGGTAGCTGGGTCGATAAAGAACTGAGAGGTGCGGTTGAGGGCAGATAGCGATACGTAGTTTTGGGCTAAGAAATTGGCAGTGGCGCCTACCCACCAATATTTAGGATTTCGGTATTCCAATCCTAATGAATAAGCTTGTTGTGGCCCGCTTGGCACGTGGTAATTTTTCATTTTGACCTCGTCGATAGCTTTATTTACATCACCTGCTGAAATGTAGAGCGATGGATTATTGATATAGGTGTATTGCCCTATAGCAGCCACTGCTGTAAGTTTTACAGTAGGGTGCAATTGCGCTTCGGCACCCAATTCTAATCCGAAGTGGCGTTTTTTGATGCCATCGATGGTTTGTGCCACGAAATCTTTGTCGATTTCATCGGTAAGGGCGGTTTCGGTATAGAAGAAGTTAGTTTCGGCAGTGTTTTCAATCTCGGTAAAGAAGCCTGTGAGGCGACCTTTCAAGAAAGAGGAGCGCAATATATAGCTTGCATCGGCGGTGTAAGCCATTTCGTTTTTGAGATTAGGCAATATTCGATTGGAGTTGCGCACATTAGGATAGATATTGCGCAAGGATTGTGGGGTGTTGAAATAGCCTACATTGAGTTGCAAGAGGTGGCGACCAGTGAGGGCATAAGTAATTCCAGCTTTGGTACTTACCCCGTTTTGCACTTGCAAGGCGCCTTTGCCATACGAATCGCTGTAAAGGGGGTAGTTGTATTTACCCTCGCGTTGTACATCGGTGTAGTGATAACGACCAGCGATGAAGAGTTCGGCTTTTTTGAAGGTAAATTCTAATTGAGAGAAAGCCTCGGCTACATTGCTTTTTAGGCTATAGAAGTAATTCCATTTATCGCCTTTTTGTTTTTTCATATCTGCCTCATTGGCATCGTAAGGTTTGTTCTCGAAGTAATCGTAGTTCACAAAGTACTGACCACCGAGCAAGTCGTCGATTTCGGCGAAGTTATCGGAAGAGATATTGCGGTATACGAGTCCTGATGTCCATTTGATGAAGTCGTGAATAGGCATTGCAAAATTCACATTGGCAGAAAGGGTGCGTTCGCGGTTGATGTCGTTGCTCACTATAAAAGTACTGTGTTTATCGGCATTGTTATAGTTAGCATAGTACAAGTTTTCCCAATTGAGTTGAGAGTTAGCCAAGATATAGTTTTTTTGTTCTTCGGCGGCTGCAAAGTCGGGGCCTGCATTTTGGTTCAGGTAATAGCTTGGCATATTTTTATAATAGTTAGGTTCGGGGTTTTGGGCGTTCGCATAAGCGATGCGGGTATTGCCAATTTCGCCGAACTGATAGCCTAAGTCGATATTCAAACGCGTATTGTTTTTCAAATAGTTATATGAAAGAACGAAGATAGGTTCGGAGATGATGCGGTTGCGAGAGTTGCGTTTGTCGCCCATTTGTCTGCCCCAATAAGGGTTGTATTGGTAGCCGAACAAATCGAGAGCTTCTCGAGTGAGAGGAGAGCTTTTGCCGCGTTTTACGGGAGAGAAGAGTCCGATGAGGTTGAAGCTGTGATGATCGTTGAGTTGGTATTCAACGCCGCCAGAGAAAGCATAAGCGTTGTAGAGCGTTCCATCGACCCAAGTGCCTTGAGGGGCGAAGCGTCGGGAGGCGGATACCATAAACGACAAGCCATTGCGGAGTACACCTGAGTTGTAGGTAGCCATCAATCGACCGGTATAACTGCGGTTGCTTGCTGAAGAAGTAATGCGAAGCCCAGCGCGGTTGAGTGAGGGGCGAATGTTGATGTAGTTAGAGCCCATTAGACCGCCGAAAGTATAGTCGGATTTTGAGAGTCCATTGCTGTACTCTTGGTTGCGAGTGATGTCGTTGAGACCTCCCCAATTATTCCATTGGGCGCGACCATTTTCAAATCGGTTCATAGGGATACCATTGATGAGTACAGTTACATCTTTGGAATCGTAACCACGAGGTTTGAAGAAAGCAGAACTAAAATCGAAAGCTGCACGTCGCATAAACACATCTTGAGAGCTTTGCAAGAGGCCAGACATAGCATCGGCACCGCTCTCATCGTCTTCGAGTTCAGATTCGTTGATTACAGCCATTTGTTCGGATTCTTGAACTAAATCGGCTGTTAGGCTCACCTCAGGCAGTTGCTGAGTGATTTTCTCCCCTCCTACAGAGACTAATTGCTCTTGACGGGTATACCCATTAAGTGAATAGATGATAAGGTATTCGCCTTCGGGAAGAGAGAGGGCGTATTTTCCTTTTCCATTGGTAGTTGCTTGCCAAGCAGAAGCATTGACGTGTACTTTCACGCCTTCTAATGGCTTTTTGCTCAATTCATCTACTACCGTTCCTTCTACTCGCCATTGTGCAAATGCCGAAGCTGACATTAGCAAAAGTATGAACAAATAAAATTTCTTAAACATAATAAGGTTGATTTCTTGTATTAGGAGACAAAGGTACAACAATAAAAGTAAATAACCAAAAATAAATCATAAAATTATTTTATCGTGAGTTTATTGTGGTTAATTATTTGAAAATCAGTAAAATATTTTAAATCACCTACGAATTTCACAAAATTGTACAGCTGGGTATGTGAAATAGGAATTTGCACGAAAATTGGGGTTGAAAAAGTGATGTTGTGATGAGGGGGAGAATCTCGGAGAATCTTGGAAAAGCTCGGAGAGGGGGATATAAAAAAGTTCTATTTGTGGGGGTGTTGGTGGAGGCGTTGGTGGGGGCGTTTGCAAAACGCCCCTACATAACATTGTATAAAAGTGGTTGAATATCAGGGTAATCAAATTTAATAAAGGTTGTAATATGATAAGCAATTAAAAATCTTGGAAAAGTGTAGGGAGACCATTTTCGCCTGACGGTGATAGTATTATCTTACATATAAAAAGCCTTTTTGCTGTTCTTCTTTTCCGCGTTTGCTGTAACGAACGATATAGAAATAAGTGCCGTGAAGGGCTTTGTTATTGCCTATAAAACCTTTGACATTGGCATAACCTCTAAAATAATCGCCATTTTTGCCATAATGTTCATTTTCATATACTTTTAAGCCTGTTTCATCGAAAATAAGGAGGTGAATAGGGCTATTATCATCTGCTCCTTCTACGGTAAAATAATTATTCGTATTCTCGGTAGAAACGCCATTGTAGATAACAATGTTTTTCTCTGGCTCTTGTTGTGGTTTTTTTGCTATGGGTCTTACTGTAATGGTTTGCTTGTGTACTGACTCATTAGCACAATCGTCTTTGGCTACCCAAGTATATATTATTTTATTGGCAAGGGTTTCTTTGGTAGGAACGACTTGAAATGTACCTTTACAATTATCGGTAGCGGTAAGAGTAGCTCCAAGAAGTATTTTAGCTCCTTCATCAATCGTTGTATCTTGAGGTAAGCTCCCTACAAAAGTAGGTTTTTGGGTATCATTTACTACGATTGTTTGTTGATAAGTAATGGTTTCACAGCCATCGTAAGCCTTGAATGTGCGCTGAATGGTAAAGCTATTGGCACAAGTTCCAGCGAGCTTTTTATCTGTATGGGTAATGGTTACTGCTCCACAACCTCCTTCGGTTGTGGGGTTGACAGGTGCAGGTATCTCATTAGCACATTGAACGGTTACATTTTGGGGTTTGCTATTCTCTACAAAAGTTAAAGGAGAGGGCGTTCCTGTTTTCTTTTTAATTTTAAAGCCTCCATTGGGCACTGATTTTCCGTTAGAGATTTTATAAGGCGCTACATTGGTGATAGCAAAAGCGATATGGTCTATCACTTCCACTTTGATAACCCCCGCGGGGAGTTGGATTTTTGGTTGTTTGCCCCATTCTACCGTACCTATCTCGATATTAGGAAGTGTAATTTCGCAAGTACCATCGTTTTCGGTGCTTTCTACCAAAGTATATTTAAAAGTCTTACCTAAATCATCGGAAAGGAGGATGCGCACTTTGCTATTGGGGTCGAAGAAGTTAGGGTCTACTTGCCAATGAAGTGTTATTTTATCGCCTCCTTGGTATTCCTCATTCATTCCGTTAGTGATAGCAAAAGTTTTACCGTCGGCGATATTCACCTTTACGGCTACCATATCGTAATTCACAAAATGTTGAGGGGCAGGATTAGAGGTCGCCACCCAAAAGAGGTGTTCGCCCTTTGCATTAGGACGTGTATACTCTATAAAGCCTCCTGAATCGCTGTATTGTGTTTGGAAAGTGATAGGATTCCCTTCTGTTTTCCCCTTACGAGTGAGGAACTTAGGATCGTTTACTCCTGCCCTACTGGTGAGTTGTGCTGTGTAATAAATAGGGAGATTGTTAGTGTTTGTCGCCTTGATACGGAATTGGAAATAAGTGTCCTTAGGAATGGTATAGGTTTCTTGTAGTTTTGTGCGATCAATTGTGGGGAAAGAGCTTTCAGTTTTGACACCATAAGCATAATTGAAATTACTCACATCATTCCCATTGCGGTCTACTAACTGAGTGCGCTGAGAATCTTTGAAATAAGACCTGTTGACGATCCCGCTACGTATTTGATAAGCGGTAGGTAGTGAAAAGAAAGCCCCATCGGGGAAATCATTGCTATAGCCCATCAGTGATTGACCGTAGCGAGGTTCTGTATAAAGAGAGTTGCCTGAATAGGCGTTTTTAAAAGTGTGATCGGCACCAAATAAATGTCCGATTTCGTGAGCAATGGTTGCATTTTCGGCTATTGCCGAAGCCCCTCCTTTTCGTACGAGGCGGAATCCTCCAGAAAAGAAAGCGAGTCCTGACAAGGTAGCATCGGTGCCTGGAGCGATTACAATTCCTATGTCATACTGCTTATCGCCAATGAGTTCATTCATCTTTTCAGTAGAATTTTCGATAATATCTCGTCGTGATTTTTGATTGTACAACTGCTTAGTAGCTTCCTGAATAATGAGTCGGTTATCGTCTACGATGCTGAATTTCACTCCTATATCGCGTACATACACCTCGTTGAGAAAGGTTTCGAGGTTGAGCAGGAAGTTTTTTACTTGTGTGATATCACTGCCAAAAGTATGGGCAAAATCGTAGTAATCAACCAATACTGCCAAGCGATAGAGATAGAGAATCCCCTCGGGGTCGTTGGGCATTAGAGATGTAGCGGTTGTAACAGGGCGTGCTGTAGGGCTGTTTTGAGGAGAAGGAAAAAGAGAGGTGTGCTGGTGAGTATCGGTACCACATTTTGCATTGGGGTTATGGCGAAGTTGCTCTTTTGCTGATAGCTTACCTTGCTGTGAGCCTGTAAGTTGGTAAGTAGTTCCTTCCCATTGCAAGCTACCAGAAGCCTCTTTATTAGGGTGTACTACCAAAGTAGCGACAAACTGATTTTGGCTGTAGCCTACAAAGGTGTGAATACCTTTATTTTGCTGAGAGTTTTCGCGCTCTTGCCATTGGAGATTAAGGGTTTCGCCATTAGGAAGGGCAATATTCCATTGTGCTTGAGCAGTGGTAAAACTGAGGTAGAGGAATAAATAGATAATATGTTTCATTTTAATTTGGTAATGTTTTGAAAGGGGTCGTAGTACGACTAACGATTGGTAGTTAAGGTGAGTTCAGCGTAAGTAATTATTTAACAATCAGTAAAATATTTTTAATCTCCCACGAATTTCACGAATTTTCACGAAAATGGGATTGTATAAAAGTCTTTATTTTTTATTATCTCACGAATTTTCACCTGACGGTGAATTATTTTGTGAATATATTACGATATAAAACTGTAAATCAATATTCTGTTATATCAAACTAACGTTAGTTAGAGAAAAACTCCCCCTACTCAATAGTAAGAGGAGTTTTTAACAT
The DNA here is from genome assembly GCF_016806945.1 of Capnocytophaga genosp. AHN8471. Taxonomy (NCBI): domain Bacteria; kingdom Pseudomonadati; phylum Bacteroidota; class Flavobacteriia; order Flavobacteriales; family Flavobacteriaceae; genus Capnocytophaga; species Capnocytophaga genosp. AHN8471. Next base: position 75,650 of record NZ_JAESPJ010000001.1, on the reverse strand, counting down.
ATATCATTTAAATATATAAATTACAAGGCTACGCGTTTGAAAGCTGTAATCTCTACGTTTTTAGATTTTACAAACTCGGATACTTTTTTGCTTTCGTCGTAGATGTACACTTGGTCGAGGAGCGCTTTCTCTTGGTCGAGGGTAGTGTTATCGGAGATGAAGCGTTGTATCTTACCAGGAAGGATTTTATCCCAAATTTGTTCTGGTTTACCTTCAGCTTTCAATTCAGCTTTAGCATCGGCTTCAGCTTTAGCTAATACTTCAGGAGTGAGTTGTGCTTGTGAAACGTATTGAGGTACGTGTTTGAGCGGTTTGCCCAAGCGGTGTAACTCTTCATTTTCTTTTTCGATGATAGCGATGCGTGCTTCAGTTTCTTTAGCGATGTACTCAGGAGAGAAATCTTTGTAAGAAAGGGTTTCAGCACCCATAGCAGCGATTTGCATCGCTAAGTTTTTACCTACTTCGGCAGCATCGGCGATAGCAGCTGATAAACCTACGATAGCAGCGATTTTGTTGCCGTGGTGGATGTAAGAACCTACGAAAGGAGCTTCTACTTTTTCGAAAGCCCCGAGTTCTATTTTCTCACCGATCACACCTGTTTGTTCGAGGAGTTTTTCGGCTACAGTAATACCTTTATAGTTAAGGGCAAGAAGTTCGTCTTTGCTATTTACAGTAAGAGCGAGATCAGCTAAATCTTTAGCGAGGGCTACGAAATCGGCGTTTTTGGCTACGAAGTCGGTCTCACAGTTGAGAGAGATGATAGCACCTACAGTGTGGTTAGCATTAACTTGAGCGATAGCAGCGCCTTCTTTAGAATCGCGGTCGGCACGTTTAGCGGCTACTTTTTGACCTTTTTTGCGCAATACTTCGATTGCTTTATCGAAATCGCCTTCGGCTTCGATGAGGGCAGCTTTACAGTCCATCATACCTGCGCCGGTAGCTTGGCGGAGTTTATTTACGTCTGCGGCGGTAATATTTGCCATTTTTATTAATGTTTATCCTCTCCCCTGCCCTCCCCCCGAGGGGAGGGAGAAGCCGGTGAAAGTGAGTTAAAAAATAATTTTAAGGCTTTGACAAAGTTAGGGACTTTGTCAAAGCTTATTTGATTTATTCGGCTGCATCAGCTTCTTTGTTAGCGTCGGCAGTTCTGCTAGAAAGACCTTCGTTTACAGCTTCGGTGATGTAAGAAAGAACTTTTTCGATAGCTTTAGAAGCGTCGTCGTTAGCAGGGATAGCAAAATCCACCTCACGAGGGTCGGAGTTTGTATCTACCATAGCGAAAATAGGAATGTTTAATTTTTGCGCTTCTTTTACAGCGATGTGTTCACGGAGAGTATCGACTACAAATAGGGCACCAGGGAGGCGAGACATATCGGCGATAGACCCTAAGTTTTTCTCGAGTTTTTCGCGCATACGTTCTACGTGTAGTTTTTCACGTTTTGAAAGAGTATCGAAAGTACCGTCTTTTTTCATTTTGTCGATAGACGACATTTTCTTTACAGCCTTACGGATGGTTACGAAGTTAGTAAGCATACCACCAGGCCAACGCTCGGTGATGTAAGGCATTTTTACTGAAGTTGCTTTTTCGGCAACAACGTCTTTAGCTTGTTTTTTGGTAGCCACGAAAAGCACTTTTTTGCCAGAGGCTACGATTTTTTTGAGGGCTTCGGTAGCCTCTTCGATTTTAGCAGCGGTTTTGTACAAGTTGATTACGTGGATACCGTTGCGTTCCATATAGATGTAGGGAGCCATATTAGGATTCCATTTGCGGGTAAGGTGGCCGAAATGTACGCCTGCATCTAATAAATCTTTAATTTCTATGTTATTTGCCATTTCTTTTTAAATAGTTTACGTTCCTACTATTAGCAATAGCTTGGAGAGGTTTTGTAAATTTTAGATAACCGCCTGAGCCATTTGGATGCTAAACTAAGGAGCAAATTGATATTAACGTTTAGAGAATTGGAATCTCTTACGGGCTTTTTTCTGACCGAATTTTTTACGTTCAACCATACGAGGGTCACGAGTGAGGAGCCCTTCGGGTTTTAATACTGCGCGGTTTTCGGCGTTGAGTTCGCAAAGTGCGCGAGCGATAGCCAAACGAACGGCTTCGGCTTGACCGGTGATACCACCTCCGTATACATTTACTTTTACATCGTAAGCATCTTCAGCACCTACAAGGCTGAGGGCTTGTTTTACTTTGTATTGCAATGTAGGGGTAGTGAAATAATTGTTGAGTTCGCGTTTGTTTACGGTGATAGTACCGTTACCTGCTTTAAGGTAGATACGCGCTACGGCGGTTTTTCGTCTACCGATGGTGTGAATTACTTCCATTATTTCAAATCGTTTAAGTTAATGGTAACAGGTTGTTGAGCTTCTTGTTTGTGCTCGGTACCTGCATACACTTTTAAATTACGTAAAACTGCTGCACCCAATCTTGTTTTTGGTAACATACCTTTTACAGCTTTTTCGATGATACGTTCAGGGTGTTTTTCGAGGAGTTGTTTTACTCCTGTGAATCGTTGTCCTCCTGGATAACCAGTGTGGCGAAGATAGGTTTTATCTTCCCATTTGTTCCCTGTGAGGTTGATTTTTTCGGCATTGATAACGATTACGTTATCGCCACAATCAACGTGAGGGGTAAAATCGGGTTTGTACTTACCGCGAAGTAGTTTTGCTACTTTAGAAGCAAGGCGACCCAAAGTCTGTCCGTCAGCATCTACCAAGACCCACTTTTTGTTTACAGTGGCTTTATTGGCAGAGATGGTTTTGTAGCTTAATGTGTCCACTCTTTGTGATTTTTATTAAAAATTAAACATTCCTTATAGTGTCATCAAACGACACTTTTATTTTTAGGGCGCAAAAGTACGACAAATATTTGAAACTGCAAAATTTTTGAGAGGTAAGAGGTAAGAGGTAAGAGGTAAGAATTTGGAAATTAGCAAATTAGAGAATTAGCAAATTTGGGAGGTAAGAGCCGCACGGGCAAAGAATGGGAGTATGGGAATTAGTAAATTAGCAAATTAGAGAATTAGCAAATTTGGGAGCGGTGGAAACTGTGGGAGCCGCACGGGCAGAGAATGGGGGTGCGAGCTGCACGGGCAGAAAATCTCAGAGAGGCTCGGAGAAACTTGGAGAGGTAGAGTTTTGGAAGTGGAGAATGGAAAATGAAAAGGGAATAAAAGGTTTTGTTCTGTGAGGGCGTTTGCAATAGACATTTGTAAGGGCGTTTGCAAAACGCCCCTACACAACATATTCTAAAAGTGATTGATTATAAAGATAATAAACTTTGCCAAAGCTCGTAGCACAAGAAGCTATTAAAACTTTGGCAAAGGTCGTAGCACGACGATCAATTAAAAACTTTGAATTGGTACTGTAACATTCTTGAGACTTTTCAGATTTCTCGTAATAATATAATGTGTTGTGATTCGTTACAGTCGGTTCTTCTCTTCTTCTCCCGCTCCTTGTCCTTTATACTTGCTTTGGGTGGTATTGAAATTGTAACTCAGTCCTACTTTAAATCCAAAATTGCTGTAATTCTGAGCAGTACTATTGCTAATATACGGATTTTGTACGCGAGTGTGCTCATTGAGACCGTTATAGGGGTCAAAAACTACAGCATACACCGTAAGCGATTGGTGGAAGAACATACGGGCTACCCCTACGACTATTCCGCTCATATCTTTGTAGGCGTAGGCTTCTCGGTTTGAACCTTTGCTTGCATAAATAAACATCGCTAAGATTAACCAATTTTCAGTAGGGGTGATTTGGTTCATCCATTCTACCATAAACCTACCTTTATTGGTGTAAAACACATTACTTGCAAAAGGCTTTCCGTAAGTAAGGGTAAGCTTAGGCATCCATTTGCCTATTTGGGTTTGCGCATTGAGTACGCATTTCAGTACGCTAAAATCATCGTAATTGCGAATGGTTTTCTCAACGGCATCGGGATTGATGCTTGAGAGTTGGTAATCGGAATAAATACCCTTGTGAATATTCGAATAACTTACCGAAGCCGAAATAGGACCATAAGTAGCCAAGGCATTCCATTCATCAGTAAGCTGAGGCACAATATATGGGTTTCCACGATTGTACAAGAAAGGAGAACTATAAGTGTTGTAATCGCTGAGCTCATAAAAAGCCGGACGTTTAATTTTGCGTGCATAACTAAAGGTCAGTTGAGTTTTATCCCAAGGGAATGCGATAGAAATATTGGGTAACCAATCGCGGTAGGTCTTGCTTTTTACGGGGCTCTTTTGTCCGTTTTCGTAATAACCAAAGTCGGCGTACTCGTAACGCGTACCGAGTTTCAAATTTACCTTTTTGATAGGGTAAGAGAAGCTCACAAAACCAGCCGAACGCGTTTCGGTATTCTTAATATCCGAAGCCGAAAGCACATTATCGGTATAGTCCTCAGTGCGATGCAGGTCGCTTGCCTCTACGCCATAGTTTATAGCGCCCTTGCCAAGGGTTTGCAAGAAAGTAGTTTTGAGTCCCCACCAATCGGAAGTAGCCTCGGAATGGGTGTGCACGTTACGAGAGGTAGCGATGAGGAGGTTGCGCTCCACAATATCGGAAGTGTTATCGGAACGCTGACCGACATAATCTACATCGGTTTGCAGTTTCAGTTTATCGGTGAGTTTACCTTCGTAATAAGCATTGACATTCAGGTTTTTATCTTGGCTAAAGCGGTCGTATTCATTGAGCCCTTTGGCAGTAAGGAGGTTATTTTTGAAGGTAGTGGTCTCTTGGGTGCTAAACCTGTGTCCTACCCAAGGTTCTACACTCCCTCTCACACTTGCGCCTATGGAATGTTTGTCCGAAATCTCGTGTGCTACCCCTATTTTAGCATTTATTCCTTTGGCATTACTCCTGTTAGTTTCGTCGCTTGTCACGCGCCAATCATTGCTTTGGGTATGCACTTGCAAATCCTGATAGATGTCGGCATTTTTCTTGTTGAAGTTGTTGAAGTTGCCTATGGTAGTAAACCAGTCGGTTTTGCCTTTGCGATAGTTGAGACTAAGCCAAGTAGTTGTTAAGGCTCCTTTTTTTAACACATAGTTTTCATTTTCAACCGACCCGCTCAGTCCATCGCCTTGTTTCTTTTTCAGTTTGATGTAGATAACTGCCCCGACGGTATTGTCGTGTTCTGCACCAGGTTGGGTTTCCAGCTCTATGCTCTCAATATCTTTGGGAGATAACTGATTCACCTCATCTAAATTGCGCACCCTGCGGTTATCGATGTAGAAGATAGGATTGCCTTTGCCAAACACCTCATAACCTCCACCGGTGTAGGAAGTGCTTACCCCAGGCAAGAAGTTGATAAGCATTTCGGCTTTGGGAAGGTTCTGCAAGGTAGATTGCGCCACATTGGTACTGATGCGCGTACCCTTTTGCTCTAATATCGGGCGATGAGCACTCACCACTACTTCCCCTAACTGATTGGTAGCAGGAGTCAAAACAATGGTGCCCAAGTTACTCCCCGAGGGGGTAAATACCTCCGTTTGATATTCCAAATGGGTAATTTTGAGAAGTATTTTTTTACCCTCAGCGGCATTGGGTAGTTCAAAAACACCTCGCTGATTGCTTATTGCCCCTTTTACGAGGGTAGAGTCGGGTAGGGACATCAGGATAACATTAGCGGCACTTATAGGTTTTTGGTCGGGGCTAACTAATGTACCTTTAAAAGAAGATTGTGCAAAGCTGCAGGTAGTTACAACTAATAGCAGTGATAGGATAATCTTTTTCATCTGTTTATATGGTTTTTGGTTACTAAATTAATTTTACGGTGCAAAGATATGATAAATAAAGGTATTATGCAATGCAAGGTACTTTTAATTTGTTATTTTGTATTAATTATTTTTTATCACACTGATTATCAGTTGATTTTTTTAGAAAGCTTTTTATTGCTTTCTCCCATATAAACGAAGATTTTTTGAAAAGGTTGGAATAACGTGAGAAGTTTTTGAGTAATAAGGAAGTAAAATGAAGAATGTTATAAATAAGCAAACGACTGAGGTGGGAACAATGGGAACAATGGGAGACTCTCTGAGAAACTTGGAACTCTCAGAGAGTCTTGGGGGTTATGGGTAAAATATAATTGTTTGTCGTGCTACGACTATTCGTTGTTTTCTATGGTTTTGTAGGCTTCGATGATGCTGCGTACTAATGGGTGGCGCACAACATCTTTATCGTCTAAGTGGAGGAAGGCAATGCCCTGTACGTTTTGGAGGATGAGCATTGCTTCTTTGAGTCCGGAAGAGACTTTGCGGGGAAGGTCGATTTGACCAGGGTCGCCGGTAATCATAAACTTGGCATTGCGCCCCATACGGGTGAGGAACATCTTCATCTGGGCGTGGGTGGTGTTCTGTGCCTCGTCAAGGATTACAAAAGCGTTGTCTAAGGTGCGTCCGCGCATAAAGGCAAGGGGGGCAATCTCGATGATACCAGCCTCAATAAAAGCGTTGAGTTTTTCGTGGGGAATCATATCGCGCAAGGCATCATAAAGAGGTTGCATATAGGGGTCGAGTTTTTCTTTGAGATCACCAGGGAGGAAACCGAGGTTTTCGCCTGCTTCGACTGCTGGACGGGTGAGGATGATGCGGCGTACTTGTTTTTCTTTGAGGGCTTTTACAGCTAAGGCTACCCCTACATAAGTTTTACCGGTACCGGCAGGCCCAACGGCAAAAACCATATCGTTATTACGCATCATTTCTACCAATTTTACTTGATTTTGGGTTTGCGGGCGGATGATTTTACCACTGACTCCGTGTACAATGATATCCTCTTCACGTACTTTTTCGGCAGTTTCGGGGGTAGATGCAGAAAGAATACTATCGATAGTGCGCTCGTCTAAGCGGTTGTATTTTGCGCAATAGGCGATGAGTTTTTCGATTTGTGTTTGGAAATCTTTGAGCTGTAGTTCTTCGCCAAAAACGATGAGTTTGCTACCGCGTGCAACGATTTTCAGTTTAGGAAATAGGGTTTTGATGTACTTGATATTACTTTCGTCTTCCCCACAAAATACTTGGGGGCTAACTTCGGTAAGTTCTAATGTTAATTCATTCATATTCAGGTAAAAGATAAGAGGTAAGAGGTAAGAATTTGCTTTTCTTATCTCTTACCTCTTACCTAAATTTAATATTGTTCTAATAGGTATTTGATAAGGTCGGTAGTGGTTACGAGGCCGACAAGTTTGCCGTTATCTACCACGGGGATAGAGTGGAAGCTTTGGGCGGCGAGGATTTCGGCTACTTCTTTGATGGAGGTGTCGGCAGTTACTGTAAGGGGTGTTTTAGCCATAATCTGCGGGATGGTATACATATCGTAGACAACGGAGGTTACTTCTTCATCGCCGTCGGTCATATCGGCAAAGCTGATACGAAGGAGGTCGGAATAGCTTACAATGCCTATAAGTTTATCGCCTTCGACCACAGGGATGTGGCGTATACGGTGTTTTTTGAACAAACGTTCGGCTTCATAGAGTGATTGATCGGGAGAGAGGGTTACTAACTCCTTACTCATAATTTGTGAAACGGGTACTCTTTGTCTCATAATAATTGCGTTTTTAAGGTGAATGTTTTTGTTTATTGATTTCACCCGCAAAGATACGAAACTTTTTGTAATTGACAAATTTATTAATTAGCAAATTTGCTGTTTTTTTAGGTGTATTACAATTTAGCGGTAAGTTGTGTTATTACCTCATCGGGCGATTCACAACTGAGGGCGTATTTTCTACCGCTTTTGGTGGTTACCAAAAAACACTGATGGGTATCACCTACAAACGAAGTGTACTTTCCGATACGTTTGTTACAGAAAATACCTATATAGCCAAAAAAGCCTGCTGAACCGAAAATTCTCATATCCCAAAACGACGGCTTGTGTTTTTCTACGGAGAGGATTTGGCTGTATTTTAAGCTGTTACTACCGAAAAGTTTTTCCAAAGTAAGCTTATCGGGTTCTAACACTATACTCATAGGAGCGCTGAGTATAAATACAGCTAAGGTAATGGTAATAGCGATGATACCTAACAACAAGCCGTAGTTGGGATTTAAAAGATAATTCCTGCCCATCGTCACTAAAGCAACGATGACTAATACACTTACTAATACTGTGATGATTCTTACTGTATTACTCCAATGAACATTCTTTTTCATAAAGTATTATAGTTTTTTGAGTGCATAAGCAGGAAAATAGAAAGAGGGCTTACTATGACTTTGGAAGAAATAGATAAAGCGATCGTTTTGTTTTTCTCCTGTATTTTTGATGTACAAACCTTCGTTGCTGAGGGCTATCAAGTTTTCTAAACGCTCAAAGGCAAGGTCTAAAAGGGCGCGGTTTTCGGGTTTTAACCAAGAGCTCGAAGCCAGTGGATGCTTGAAACTTTGAAAGGTCATATAGAGTTTTTTATCTTTGAACTCATAGGTGGCATTGGCAGTAATTGATTCGGTACTCGATTTATCGGGGAATTTATAGCCAATGATAAGATCTACTTTGTTTCCTGCCTTGAACCGGATAGTGATAGAGTTGAACGCTTTTTCACTATCAATTGCTAAAAAGTTGTCGTGGAAAGGCTTACTTGTATAAGCTGAGTTTTTAAAGGAAGACTCTAAATAGGTGAAGGCACTCACCTGATCGTTAACGATGGCTAAATAATCATCGGAATTGAAGACCTCTGGGCTGATGAGTGAATAGTACAATTCGACAGTTACCCCCTCTACCGTCGCGCTATAAGTGGGAGTTTCAGTACTGCCACTACGTGTTAAATCACTGAAACTCTTACCTTCTATCGTTAGAAGAGGTACCAAAGCGATGCCGTTTTCGGTGGCTTTTACGGGTGCTTTTACCGTGGCGCCTTGAAGGGTTAAGACTCTATTGGTGAAAGCAATAGGGTAAAGGGTAGGCGAAGCGGTGGCTGTTGATACTTTCAAAAGGTAGTGAGAAGTGTGCTCGGTGAGTGGCACTATATTGCGCGCAAGGTTAGGGAATTGCGCTTCATCGGTAGCAGTGGCAGGTTCAAAATAGAGTTGCGACGGCTGATTGCTGAGAAGGTTTTTGAATTTGAGTTTATCACCTTCTTTACCGAGATATAGGAATTGGTATACCTTACCTGAAAAATCTTTAGCGGGGTCGCCTTGGAGTACATCGGCGAGCTGGTGTAGATAATTTTGGCCTACAAAACTCAATACACTGCCTTCTTTGGTTTCCTGAGTGGTGTAGCGCGTGGTGGTGGAGGTAGCGGTCGCACTGAGGTCGGAAAGCATAGATACTTTGCCCTCAGAGGTGAACTTGAGGAGGAATTGATAAACGCCTATGCTGTTTCCATTAGTATAGGAGAGTTTCCAGCCGTTTTGAGCTGTAGTAAGCTCTTTCATTAAGGCAGAGTTTTGCACTGGAGTGATAGGGTCATCTCCAGCAGTGGGGTTGTCGTTCTTAGCGCAAAACGAAAGGCTCATAGCGAGCAGGAGGAAGGTGATTTTTTTCATTGTGTTTTTAGGGGGTTAGGGGTTAGGAAATAGACTTTGCCAAAGGTGCGAGCCGCACGGGCAAGAAACTTTGACAAAGTGTATTGATGCAAAAATTACTGTTTATTGTCCCCAAGCAAGGAAAGCATATTGAGGATGTTCATAGCTTTGGAAAAAATAGATGGGGTTTGTAGCAAAAGGTCGGATAGAGAGATCCAATTTTTTCACATAATAACCTTGATTACCAAGTTCATAGATGCGATTTAAGGCTCGTTTGGCTTGTTCTACCACTGCCTTGTTCTTAGGGTCATTCCAAAGATCTTCGTTATCAACTGTTAAAGTTCCGTCAGTTTCGGTGAAATACAAGCGTTTGTTTTTGAGTTCGTATTTAGCGTTTACACTTATAAAAGAAAGATTATTTTCTTCAAAATTGTGCCCTATTTCTATTTGGCAAACAGTTCCTGAGAAGGTCATCATCACCATATAGAGGTCGGTAGTGGCATCTACGCGCAATACATCTTGATAGAAAGCCTCGGTTAGATACTCATATTTTTTCATTACTTGAGTGTTAATTGCAAGTGCTTCAATTTGGGTATTGATGTGCTGGTAATCATCACTGTTGTAATCGTCAGGAGAGAGTAATGAGTAGAAAAGTTCGGCGGTAACTCCATTCACGGTAGTGCGATAGGTAGGAGGGTTACTGTTTTCAACGCGTTTCAATTCGTTGAAAGGTTGTCCGCCTAAGGTAAAAGCGCGATGGAAAGCAATGCCATTTTCGGTTGCTGAAGTAGCAATTTTGCTTGGGGTATTCTTCAGTGATAACACTCTATTGGTAAACTCGATAGGATAGGTAGTAGGGCTACCTGTAGTAGGGCTTACTTTCAAGTAATAGTGAGAGGCGTTGTTGCTCAAAGGGGCAATGTTTTTGTACAACGCAGGAGTGCGCGACCAATCGGCAGCAGTAGCGGGTTGAAACACTACAGAAGCGTTGTTTCCCAGAAGCAAGTTTTGGAATTTGAGGTTATTACCTTCCTTGCCTGTATACAGGAACTGATAGACTTTACCTGTGTGAGCAATACTTGCAGCTCCTTGTAGAGCATCGGCTAAACGGTGGATTTGGTTATTGCCGATAAAGCTGAGAACTAAGCCTCTCCCCTCTTCTTGTGTGCTGTAGCCGCTGGTGGTAGGGGTAGCCGTAGCACTGAGATCGGAGAGCATTGTTACCTTGCCTTGATTGTCGAACTTCATCAGGAAATTATAGCCTCCAAAAGAATCATCAGGAGAGACATACGTAAGTTTCCAGCCTTCGGGAGATGCGGTGAGCTCTTTCATCAAGGCAGGGTTTTGTACTGGAGTAACGGAGTCGTTACCAGTGTTGTCATCATCATTCTTAGAGCAGAATGAGAGGCTCATAGCGAGCGCGAGGAGAACGGTGTTTTTTAAGGATTTTTTCATTATTATTATTTCTTTCTTAAGTTTCTCATTATTAGGGGTCAGGGGTCAGGAGGGGCGATTTGCCAATCGCCCCTACAGTGGGACTCCCCAGATAGGGAAAGCGTACAACGGAAATTCGTAGCTTTGCAATAGATATACGGGGTTATCCTCTTGGGGTTTAACTTTGATGTTCAGTTTTTTGATGTACAACCCTTGTGCTCCAAGAGCATAGACACTTCCTAAGGCGCGTTGTGCTTGTTCTAAGATTGCTTTGTTTTTCTCGTCACCCCAAACATCAGGCGCAGAAGTGCTCAGGTTTTTATCACTATCTTTAAAGTACAAACGTTTGTTTTTGAGTTCGTACTTACAGCTGATTTGGAGTACAGAGAAGCCTTTTTCAGGGAAAATATGTCCTATTTGGATATGGCAATCGGTGGCACCGTCGAACATTACTCTGAGCATATAGAGGTCGGTAGAGGCATCGACTTTCAATACATCTTCATAGAAAGCCTCGGTCATATACTCATTATTTTTGAAATACTGGCTCATAAGAGCAAAAGCTTCGATAGTGGTATTGATATCTTTATAATCGTCGCCATCAAAGAAATTAGGTGGTACTGAGGAGTAGAAAAGCTCGGCAGTAACGCCATTCACGGTTGCTTTATACACGGGGGGTACACTACCTGCAACGCGTTCTAACTCGGTGAAAGACTGTCCGCCTAAGGTAAAAGCGCGATGGAAAGCAATACCTTTTTCGGTTGCCAAAACAGCGACTTTGCTTTGGGTATTTTTCAGTGATAACACTCTATTGGTAAACTCAATAGGATAGGTAGTGGGTGTACCCGTAGCAGTGCTTACTTTTAGGTAATAATGAGCGGCAGCGGTGGTTAAAGGGGTGATATTTTTGTACAACGCAGGGGTACCTGACCAATCGGCAGCGGTGGCAGGTTCGAACACTAACTGCATACCACTGAGGAGCATGTTTTGGAATTTGAGATTATTACCTTCTTTACCTGTATATAGAAACTGATAGACTTTACCTATATGGGCATTGCCTATAGCCCCTTGTAGAGCATTGGCTAATAGGTGGATTTGGTTATTGCCGATAAAGCTAAGTACTAAGCCTTTTCCTTCTTCTTGGGTGGTGTAGTTACTGGTAGTAGGGGTAGCTGTAGCACTGAGGTCGGAGAGCATTGTTACTTTGCCTCGAACGTCGAACTTCATCAAAAAGTGGTAGCCCCCGAAAGAATCATCGGAGGAGATATAGGTGAGTTTCCAGCCTTCGGGAGATGCAGTAAGCTCTTTCATCAGGGCGGGGTTGTCTACTGGGTCGATAGGGTTGTCTACTGCATCGTTGTCGTTCTTGGTGCAGAACGTAAGGCTCATAGCGAGCAAAAGGAGGGTGATTTTTTTCATTGTGTTTTTAGGGGGTTAAAGTGTATAAATATAACTAAAATTGATGATTGCGTGGTAACGGGTGATGTAGTTGCCTTTGTTCCAGAAAGAGCCTCCTATTTCTCCAAAAATTGCTAATTTACTGTGATCGGAAGCGTATAAATCTACTCCGGCAAAAATGTGATAGCCGAGGTTGACGGTACCTCCTATCCAATCTTTGTTGTCCACATCCTGAGTTTTGAACTGTCGCCACAAAGGAGCGCTGACATGGAGTCCGGCACCGGTAACAATACCAATATTAGGACTCACAGGAGTAACTATGGCTAACCGCACAGGCACATCGAGGGTAGATACATTGAGCATTGCATAGTTACTTTCACTTTGATGAAAGCCTCCTTGTGAAAACTCACTGACTCCAAAACCCATTTCAAAGCGGAGGTTTTTTTCAGGAGAGTAGAGCACTCGCATTTGTATGCGCATTACATCACCTCCCATTTGGAAATCACTGCTCACCATTTCGGCAAGCCCTAAGCCTGCATCAAATTCACAAGACCATTTCGCATACGGAATACTATCTTTAGCAGTTTCTTTTTCTTGACTAAAAGCGCTAACAGTAGCACCTAATAGCAGGGATAATAATAACTTTTTCATTTGTGGTTAGGCTTTTAAGGGATAGAACGTTATTTTACATAGTAGACTCTAAAATCTAATACGGTTTCTTGGTTTTCTATAAGCACTTTAGCTGAGATTATATCTTTTCCTTTTTTGAAGATATAATAACCTTTAGAGATTCCGCTGTACACATAGCCTTCGTTTTTCAAGAGGGCTAAAAATTCTTTGGTAGGGTAATATTCACCATCTAAGCCTGCAAAGAAAGCTAAAGAAGCTGTGTTGAAACGGAAAGTGGTTTGGTATAACCCTACAAGTGTATTAGTGCTCTTACCTACGAAATAAGTGCGGCTGAGTACATTGTTTTTGTTCACATTATACGTATAAGCATCGCGTTTTTCATTGGATTGAGGCGAATTAGCAGCATCGTAAGTACCTCCGTTAGCTTGCTCATAAGTGGCTATTTCGTCTTTAGTAGCTCCTTTTTTAAGCAGAGCAGGGAGTTGAGCAAAGGTAGTAAAGTTTTTTTGCTGTACAGGATAGTAAGAAAACGCGTAGTGGTTTGCTTTGGCATCAGCCATAAATTGTACTAACACTTGTTTTTCGCGATGTACAAAGGCGTCTTTATCGGTGAGGGTCATATCCAAAGTGGTTTTATAGCCTTTGATAGTGATTTTCTCAAAGCCTTCTTGCACGAGGAAGTCCTCAAAGTTCTTTTTCTGAGCCTCAGTAAGAGGGTTTTCTTTGGCAAAGAGTCCTGCTTTTTGCAAGCCTCGCAAGTTGACTACGTACTGTATTTCGCTGAAAAGTTTATCGGTTACGGTATATACTAATTGACTGCCAGAGCCTAAATCTTTTTCACTTTTGAGGGTGCTTTTACGCGTTTTTTCAAAGTTTTTAATATCGTCGATTACTTTGCCAAACTCTACAAAAGGCAAGATATACGATACATTCACTCTTTGGGTTACCGCAATTTCACCAGCGGTTTTATCGCCTACTAACACGGTAATTGTAGCTGTTCTATCAGCTCCTGTGGTGTTTTCTTTTACTTGGAAAACAATTTTGTTTTTATTGGGCTGGATAGGAAAAGTAATCCAATCGTGAGACGCTTTGAGCGTATAGTCATTCACATTTTTATCGGTGATGTTGATGGTGTGTTCAGCAGCTTGTGCGCCTACTTCAACGGCTGTTGTTTCGGGGGTTACGAACAAGCGCGCTTTTTGATAGACATCTATTTTGGCTTTCACTGAGTTTTGCACCATTAGGTTGATGGTACCGTGGCGGTCGCCACCTTCGTTGGTGAGGACTTCAAATTTTAGGGTTTTATAATCGGTGTCGGGGGAGAGTTTGATCCACGCGGCATCGGTTTGCTCGGTATAAGCACCATCGGCAGTTACGTTCACTGAGTAGTTACCTTGTTGAGCAGGGATATTTAAAAGTGTAGCTTCGGGGGTAACGGTAGTTGAGTTACCGTTTTTAGTATCATCGTCTTTTTTAGAGCAAAACGAGAGACTCAAAGCGAGCAGAAGTAGGGTTATTTTTTTCATAAGGGGTTAAATTTAGTTAAAAATCTATATCTTCTTCAGAAATACTATTTTTATCTATTTGATTTCCTGTTATACTTGTATATGGATAATAGCCATCAATGTGTAAAATGTAATCCTTAGTTATGCTTGTTTGGATTCCTCCTATTTCTTTAGGAAAATAAGGGCCTACATATAAAGATTTATTTATATACTTAAACAAGTTATAAAATTTATTATCTTCAATCTCAAAAGAATGATTTGCCTTATTATACTTTATTTCCTTTTTTAACAAAAGAACCCTCTGACTAGGATTATTTTTTAGTTTAAAAGTTACAAGATGTTTTCCAAGTATTAATGGACGTCCTATAAAACTATAAGGATCGTTTTCATCAATTGGACTATAAGGGTGAAGTAAGGTTGTTAATGGAGTTTGTATATTTATTTTATCAAACATACAAACAATAAATTCTGCTATTGAAGAACCTATATTTAGATAGGAAGCTGGACTACCATATCCTCCAAATCTAAACCAACCTATAATTAAAGTAACACGAGTCCTTATTTCTTTAAATTTTTCATGCCTTTCTTCATTAATAACTTTAAACCCTACTACTTCTTGTGCACAATCCCAAAACTTACTCTCACTAATATCTCCTCCCTTATTTTTCTCTTTTTCTAAAGTAGTGATAAGTGTACCTGCCAAAGCAATTCGAGGGTCATTGAGAGAACCAAAATTTTGTACAATTTCCTCATTACTCATTCCAAAGAAATTGAGGAGGTATACAGATTCTTTTACTAAAGGCATTAACTTTTCACGAGCAATTTCTTCGGTGAAAGTTTTACGACCTCTGAGTGTTTGGACTTCTTGAGCAAATAATTGTTCCTTTTTCAAAAAAGACTCTATTAAAAGAGAGTTTTGATTTTCTATTTCTTTTTGCAAAGAGATAGAGGCATTAGCTGAGACTTCACTACCAGAGGGAAGAAGCTCATTTTGTTCATCAATATCTTTGTTACAAGCAACAAAAGCTACTGAAATTAGGCACAGTAAAAACTTTTTCATAGTAATATAAGTAATTTTTATATTAGAGGCTACTAAAAATAGTAACCTCTAATATATTTACAATTATCTCATTTGTGCATAATAAGGAATATTATTCTCTGGGGTATTAGCACTTTGTAAGGTATAAGCAGGATTGGTATAACGTCCGATTCTTTTAGAAAGTTTGGTTACATAAAAACCATCAGAGGCTATATTTGCAAAATAATCCATAGCAGACCGTGCTCTTTGTAAAACTGTACTATTAGCAGGAGCTTGCCATTGAGCAGATAAAGTATTTTCTGCTTTATTCTTGAGATAAAGACGTTTGTTTCTTAACTCATAATCAAAAGTTGCTGTGTAATACGCTTCTGTTCCACTAAAGTTATAACCTAAAGCTACAAGACATTTTGTACCTTGAAAAACTAATTGTGCTCTTGTGAAATCGGTAGTGCTATTTACTTTTAAGACATTTTCATAGAAAGGAGTACTTGTAATATTTGTATATGTTTTCATTTCATCTGTAAGTAAGATAAAAGCAGCTATACGAGTGTTCACATCTCTATAATCATCAGTGATAAATGCATCAGGAGGTACTAATGAATAGTGTACCTTTACCGTTACGCCATCAACAGTAGCTTTATAGGTAGGAGGTGTGGTATTGTTATCACGTGTAAATTCAGTAAACTTCTTACCTTGGATAGTAAGGGCGGGTTTGAATGCTACACCTTCTTTGGTAGCCACAGTTGAGGCTTGTGAAAAATCATCGGTGTTAGAAAGTGGAGCTACCCCTATACTTCCATTTTGCATAGCAATTTCATAGGGAATGGTATTACCATTAGCTGTTACCTCCATATAATAATTAGAGATATTCTCTGCTAAGGTATTGAGGTTACTTGAAAGAGTGCTGATATCTGTCCAATCTTGGGCAGTAGCGGGCTCAAAGTACACAAATTGCTCGGTAGACTCACGTTGCGTTCTAAATTTGAGTTTATCGCCTTCTTTACCATAGTATAGAAACTGATATTCACCTGCATAACCTGCTCCTCGTTTTCCTTGCATCGCATCGGAAAGTTCGTGGATATAGTTTTTGGTAGTGAAGGTGAGTTTCACCCCTTGTCCTTGTTGTAATTCGTATTTAGAGGTAGTTGCAGAAACAGTATTACTACTAAAATCGGATGCCATAGATACAAATCCTTCGGGGGTAAATTTCATCAAGAAATGGTAGCCTCCAAAGGTACCTTCTTTGGTAAAGTAGGTAAGTTTCCATCCTTGAGGGGCGGAAGTAAGAGCACTGCGAAGTTCGCTTTCTTTTTCGTTGAATCGCTCAGCGGGTGTTTTACCGAAGAGGTCATCGGGTTCGTTCTTTTGGCAAGCAAAAAGTGCCAAAGCGATGATGGGTAATAAGAGGAGTCTTTTCATTGTAAATGTAGTTTTAAAGGGTTTTAAAAATCAGTTTCTTCAATACGACTGAATTTGCTTTTCCAATTATCTACAGCTTCGTACTTTTCTTTGCTTCCTTTAGGTACAAACAACACTCTTTGAGTACCAGATATCAGGTTAGGAAAAGTGCCTCTAAACACTTTAGGAGGTTCAACAGCTGCACATTTCACTACTGCTATTTGGCGGCATTGGAAGAAAGCATTCTTTCCTATTTCTTTAGTTTGTGCGGGCAATGCTACTGTTTTGAGTTCGGCACAAGAGGCAAAAGCTTCTTGGCTAACTTTCAACTCTTCATTCTCTACCCCTGTGATGGTAAGGGTTTGTAGAGAAGCATTGAACTGAAAAGCACCTAAGCCAATGTTTTTTACCCCGTTGAGGGTTATTTGTTCTACTTGTTGACAATAGGCAAAAGCTAATTTTCCAAAATTTTCTACTCCATTGGTAGTGATGCTTTTGAACTCACCAAAGCCTTTAAACACGCCTTCGCCTACTGCTTTTACTCCAGAGAGTACCAAATCGGTATCATCGGCGAAGTTATGGCGATCGGAATGGGTGATAGTGCCATTGGCATCTACTGTATAAAGTGTTTTTACAACTACTGGAATTTCAGCTTTTTGTTGGCTTTTGGTATCGACTACTGTGATAGTAGTGGTACCTGTAGCCACGCTGGTAATCTCTAAGGTGTTACTCACTACCTTTACGCTCACTATAGGAGTTGCTACTGTAGCGCTATAGCTGCCAGAACCTGCTGTAATAGTGAGCGTTTGGGTACTGCTTAAAGTAATGAAAGTAAGAGTTTGAGTTGCTACACTGAGATTGTCGTATTGAACAGTAGGAGTGGAAGTGTTTCCTCCTCCCCCACTATTGTTGTTACTATTATTATTGATTTTATTATCATCTTTGCTACAAGCTACAGCAAGAATGGTAACGAGTAAAATAAGTATTTTTTTCATTGCAAGTTCTTTTTTAGTTTAATCTCTTTGAAAATATCCATAAGCTGGGAAATAGATATTAGGCAAACGATGGCTTTGTATTACATACACATCATCGGTATAACGGAATTTATTAGGTACCTTCTTTATATAGAGACCTTCACTTCCTAAGTAGGCTATACTGTTGAGGGCTGTTAAGGCTTTCCTTAAAATAGCTTCATTTTCAGTAGCTTGCCACAAATCTAAATTAGTGCCGTCGATACTTGTTCTATCTTTGATATAAATGCGTTTATCTTTAATTTCGTAGTTATGAACAAAGATGAGTCGAGATTGAAACTGTTGATTAGGAAATTGATAGCGCACTTCTACTTCACATTTGGTACTGCTTTTAAAAGAAATCAGTAGTGAAGGGAACCACTTGCTGCTTTCTATTTTCATCACGTTATCTCTAAAACCTTCGGTAGTAAAAGGAGTACTTAGCAAGGTTTCCGACAAGAATAAGAATCGGTTTACACTTGCAGGTACTGACTGATAATCATTAGAGATATGTTCTTGAGAGGGTCTCAACTCAAAGCGTATTTCGGCAGTTACTCCATCTACTGTAGTGATATAACGCGCTGGAGAAGCGTTGTTATCCCAAGTGATTTGAGTAAATGTTTTGCCTTCAATCACCAAAGGAGGGTCGAAAGTAAAGCCTGCTTGAGTAGGAACAATTGCTGTTTTTAGTGTTTGAGAAGGGTCGGACGAAAGATTTAGCGTTAGGTATCTGTTAGATAGTGATATGCTATAATCTTTGGTTACGCCATCTTTGGTTACTCTAAAAAAGTGTCTAAGGATATCGCCTTCTAAAGCATCTACACTTCCGCTAAGGTCTTGGATAACATTCCAATCTTGGGCAGTAGCGGGCTCAAAATACACAATTTGTTCAGTAGCTTGACGTTGAGTTTTGAATTTGAGTTTGTTACCTTCTTTTCCGAGATAAATAAATTCAAATTCACCTTCTAATCCTTTTCCTTGTTCACCCTGCATAGCATCGGAAAGTTCGTGGATATAGTTTTTAGTGGTGAAAGAAAGCAAAGTACCTTGCCCCCATTTAATTTCGTATTTACTTGTTGTGGGGGAGGCGGTAGCGCTTATATCGGATGCCATATTCACAAAACCTTCGGGGGTGAATTTCATTAGGAAAGTAAACCCTCCAAACTTTTTATTATCGGTGAAATAGGTGAGCTTCCACCCCTGCTGTGGGGTGGTAAGTTGGGTGCGCAATTCATTTTGGCTTTGCTCAAAACGCTCAGAAGGCGTTTTACCATCAAAAAGGTCATCAGGTTCGTTTTTCTGGCAAGCAAAGATTCCTAAAACTGCAATAGTTATATAAATGATTTTTTTCATTAATGAGATTAGCGTTATTGTAATACTGATAGCATTTGTTGTTCTACTTTAGCTTGTAGCTGGTAGATATCGATGTTCCATTCGCTTTTGAAATAAGCTACTACAAAAGCTTCTTTTTTGCGGATAGCCTCTTTTCCTGTGGCGCTACTGATGGCGTTTATTTTAGCATCCCAAGCGGTTTTACTCATACTGAGCATTCCAGAGGTCATCTCGGCAAAGTCTTCGATGTCATTCAACATAGAATATGGGGTGATAAAACCAGCGGCGTTAGCATCAGCTTCTCGCACGTTATACCAGTTGGCGGTATAACCAGAAGGGGTAATCTTGCCATATTCAGATGAATAAGGTTTCTTCTGGTTGATGATGTGGCAATACTCGTGCTGAATGGTATGGAAATATTGGCGAGTAGCGGCGTGTTTGGTCACATCGAGCTGATCGACATTGAAAAGGGTGATTTTCATACCGCTATCGGCAAACCCAAGGGTAATAGTACCACTGGGGTTTACGTTGTACCCCCCGATAAGAGAGATTTGGCGCGGTGCTACTTCTTTTATGAAGTTAGGCCCTGCTACCTCGGAATAGGCATCAATCCATACTTTTTTTACGATTTCGAGCATCGGTTGCACTTTGGCTTCGGTAGGAGGGTAAAAATATTTACCCATTTCAAAATCGGCATCGATATAGTTATAGGTAACTATAATGTTGTACGGTTTCTGGAAATTGTTGTAGATATAGGTATCTAATGGCGTTTTAGCCGTTGTTCTGGGTTTTAATACACTCTCAGAACTAAGGGTTTCTTTATTGTTGCAGGCAGCTAACGACAGCGCTAACACTGCGGCGATATATAACTTTTTCATATCTTACTAATTTGAATGTTTGTTGTTAAGTTATCTTGGGTTTGCAGTAATACCGTTAGAAATAGCATCTTCAGGGATTTGCAACTCACGACGTGGGTCATCTTTAGGGAGTTCCATAGTTTGACCACCTTTCACGTGTACAACTTTCATCCCGAGGCGTTTGTTGTCTATCCAGCGCAAGCCTTCAAACACAAAAGCAGCTCTTCTCACATCGGCTACCGCTTGTAACCATTCGCGTTGTTGAGTAGAAAGCGTATAGGCAGGATCGAACTCAGTACCTTTGTTTTGATAAATGGTATTCATATCTGCTTCACTCAACACAAAAGAATCTGGGATATTTTGCATTGTTTTCTTTTTTAAGAAAACTACCAAATCAGTAAGGAACTTAGCTTTTTCGCCTTTCATCAAGTAAGCTTCCAAACGGTTGAGGAATACCTCATCGAAAGAGATGAGTACTGCCATATCATAAGCGTACCCATTACCTGCTGATACATTGGTATATTTAAAATACTCCTGGTATTTAGGGAAATTGCGATAATCGTCGTTTCCGTAAAGAGGATAAGCCCAAGTAGCGCGGAAACCGTTTAGCGGATGCTTGTTATCACCTAATACTTCTACCGATTTTTGTAAAGTCAAGCCATATTTATTGTAAGCAAAGTTTCTTGCATAAACAGAGGAAGCGCCTACAATTAGAGCATTAGCGGGTTCATCGGAACTAGCGTACAATAGCTCTTGTTGTGCGTAGGTACGTGGGCGTTGTCCTTTTACATCGCGTAGTTTGTTTTCTGGATTAGCGCCAAGAGCTTCATTGGCGTGTGAAATTACCTTATCCCAATCGCCTTTTACCAAGTAGAAACGCGAAGCAAAAGCGTGAGCCGCTTCTTTGGTAAAGTGGAATTTAGGTTTGCTATACTTGCTGTTATCAATAAGAGGTAAACCTTCAGTCAAGTCCTTTTCAATCGCATCGTAATAATCTTTTACTGATATACGGCGATAAACTTCAAACACTTTTCTTTCGGCTTTAGTGGCATAAGGCAAACCTAAATCGGTAGCAGCGGTAGCAGGATTAAAAGGCTTGCACCAAAAAAGTCCTAACATAAAGTGTGCATAAGCACGGGCTACCAAGGCTTCTCCTTTGAGGTAGTTGAGATCACTACCGCCACCAAGGTTTTCTACAGCTTCTAAGGCGTAGTTTGCATTGGCAACTGCTCCATAAGCGGCATAGAAATAGTGAGGTGGTGTATCCCAAGTGCTATACTCGTTGTTAGTTTGCCAAGAATACATTTGTGTATTGAATATAGACGACTGAGTAAGGTTTACTTTATCACCTGCATTATCGCTCATTGTTTCGCAGAAATCAGCATACAGCGCGTCAGGATAGGCTCTTGATAAGAGCTCTTGTATTTTTTCGGGTGTATCGAGTTCTGCACGTGCATCGGGTAGTTCGTCCAGAAATTTATTGCAAGCGGTAAACGATAAACCTAAAAAGAGGGCTATTATGGGTGTATATATATTCTTTTTCATTGCTTACGTATTTTTTTAGATTCCAAGATTGATAGTAAAGGTATATTGGGTATTTACAGGGTAAGCTACCCCACCAGTGCGGAAGAACTCAGGGTCTTGACCATTGAGGTTCTTATCGGCATAAATCAAGAACGGATTAGTAGCTTGCAAGCGCAAGGTAAGGTTGTTCACGTGTAGAGCGTCTAATACGTCTTTAGGGAAAGCATAAGAGAGCCCAATACTTTTCATACGAACGAACGAACCATCAACTACGCGTTCAGTTGAATAGTTATAGGCGTTGTACACACGACGGAGGGTAGCTCTACCTACTTCGTTTACCGTTCTTTTATCGGCAATAGCAGGGATATTGGTTACCCTTTCATCACCTGGGTTGATCCAGCGGTTTCTCATCTCTTTAGGGAAAACGCTAAGGTCGTTGTAATCTACACTATATTGATCGGGTTTGCGTATTTTGTTACCTGCGGCTACTGTAATCAAGCAGCTGAGTTCCCAATTTTTGTAACGGAAGGTATTAGAAAGCCCTCCTGTGATATTAGGCTCTACAGGGCCTTCTTTTTTGAGGTAACTCAAGATATTATCAATTTGTTGGAAATTAATATCCTCAAAATTAGTGCTACCATTGAGCAAGTTGAATAATGGCAACCCTTTGCTGTTCAATCCTATAAAGTCGTAAGAGTACAAAGTATTACGCGCTCCGCCTACTACGTTTCCTCCTACTTCACGCACTAAGTTGTACACATTAGGACGATAGGTAAGGCTTGTAATTTCTTGGTTGAAATACGCAAAGTTGATACCTGTATTCCAGCTGAAATTATCAGTTTTTATATTTTTAGTATCCAAAGCGAGCTCTATACCTTTGGTCACCATTGAGGCGTTGTTTGCCAATTTTACAAGTTGCCCTCCAACACCTGAGGTACGTACATAGTCAATCAAGTCTTTAGAATTCTTTTGGTAAAGGTCTAACGACAAATTAACGCGGTTTTTAAACAAGCCGAGTTCCATACCTACGTTGGCTTCGTATACTTTTTCCCAAGTGAGTTCAGAGTTTTGAAGTGCTTCTATAAATATAGTGTTTTCTCTATCACTGAGATTGTAACGGTTAGCTACTTCGTTTTTAAAGATTGCTAAAGCGTTGCTGGCAGAACCTAAACCAGCGATAAGCCCATAGCTCAAACGGAAAGCAAGGTTAGAAATCTTGGTATTGTCTTTCAAGAAACTCTCATTAGAAGCATTCCAACGACCACTCACGTTCCAAGTAGGCAACCAGCGTGAACTGCGGCTTCTACCCAATTGATTAGAACCTTCGTAATTGGCTGTACCAGCGAATACATAGCGGTTGTCGTAAGTATAAGTTCCTTGTAAGAAGAAGGCTATACCACGCTCTTTAGTGAATGATTTACCAAAGTAAGGAGAGTTATCCTGAATTGCTTTTTGAATCACACGATAATCGGTAAAGGCAGTGCCTCCGCGCTCAAATTGGTAACCATAACCGTTGAAGAAAGAGTTATCGCGGTCGGTATGACGATATTCTTGCCCTAAGAATGCTTTTAGGTCGTGTTTTTCTTTAAACAAACGTTTGTACTCCAAAGCATTGCGGAAGTAGTAACTTTGCAAGTTGTTTTCGGTAAGTTTAT
Organism: Capnocytophaga genosp. AHN8471; assembly: GCF_016806945.1. Lineage (NCBI taxonomy): Bacteria > Pseudomonadati > Bacteroidota > Flavobacteriia > Flavobacteriales > Flavobacteriaceae > Capnocytophaga > Capnocytophaga genosp. AHN8471. The sequence goes on along the minus strand of NZ_JAESPJ010000001.1, from coordinate 52,410 downwards.
AGATACCTCCGTTAGGCAATGCTACTTGAGGAATCATATCAGGATTTTCTGGGTCTTTAAACAAGAAAGGATTGGCTTTTGCAATCACAGTAGTGCGATTGGCGCGATAAGCTCCTACCACGTTAGAGTTTTCTCTCATAGAGTGTTCGTTTGAACTCTTTACGTGACGTACAGAGCCGAGGAAGTTATATTTAAGTCCTTTAGCTAATTTAACCTCTAAATCCCCTTGAATTTTATACTCGAGCACGTTCAAATCCATATAGTTATTAGCGAGCTCGTTGAGGATGTTCATAGGAGCATAGTTGTAGCTGTAGTACTCGTATTTGCCATCATCACCATAAGGGCGCAATGCACGTGAGGTATTGAGCGCATAGCTGAAAGGGTTGATATCAAAATCGCGATCATAACCACCACTTACAGTGTTGGCAGTACGGTTGTAAGTACCAGGAGCTTTTTGGGTACGTATGGACCCTTGAGTGAGCACCCCTATTTTTACGCTGGGTGAAAGGGTATAGGTGGTTTTGAGGTTCCCTGTTACACGGTGCACACGGTCGGCAATTGTCCATCCTGGGTCTACAAAGAAACCTACTGAACCATATACAGTCGCATTTTCACCCCCACCTGAAAGACTCACAGTGTGGTTTTGTGTAAGTGAAGGACGGAAAAGTGTTTTAAACCAATCGGTATTGGCGTATTCGTATTTGCGCAAGAAAGCAAGGCGTGCAGCTTCGGTATTTTCAAGCAAGAAAGTACCTGTGGCAGGGTTATAAGTATCGATAGCGCGATACATTATATTATAAGCCCCTCCATAACGCGCTTGTGTATATGAAGAAAGTGAAAAATAGCCTTTTTCCTCCAATTCGCGGTAGACTCCCATAGACTCTTGAGAGTTCATAATGTCGTACTGATTGTAATTAGGAATCATACGCACCGACTCTTCCAATTGGTAGTTTAGCTGAGTTTTTACGTTTTTTCTACCGCTTTTAGTGGTGATAATCACGGCACCGTTGAGGGCGCGTGCACCGTAAAGAGAAAGGGCTGAAGCATCTTTAAGAATTTCGATACTCTCAATATCGTTCGCATTGATACCAGAGATAGCCGAACTCACCAAAGTAGAAGCATCACCAGAGGCGAGCTGTTCGAAGGTTAGCGGCACTACTTCTTCTTGTACAGCCCCATCGACTACCCATAGCGGTTTAGTATCACCAAAGATAGATGAACCCCCGCGAATAGTAATTTTAGGTGAAGTACCAAAAGTACCAGAGATGTTCTGTACGTTTACCCCTGCGGCACGACCTTCAATCATACGACCTACATCCACCACGCCGTCCATTTTAATATTGTCGGCTTTAAGGGTTTGGGCGTTACCTGTAAACTTAGAACGGTCGAACTCTTGGTAACCTGTAAGCACTACACCGGTAAGCTGTTGCGCTTCCACTTCAAGTGTTACATTGATTGCCTTGTTATTACCTACAGGACGTTCGACAGGCTTCATACCTAATGACGAAAAGACCAATACAGCCTTATTATTAGGTACTTTGATGGAGTATTTACCATCAAAATCGGTAGCGACCCCGTGAGAGGTTCCTTTTACTACTACAGAGGCACCGGGTAGCGGAGTGCCCGCATCATCTTTTACTACCCCTGTTACGGTGTGTTCTTGGGCAAAAGCATAGCCGACGAACAGCACAGCGCATAACAGTGCGTACATCAATTTTTCTTTCATCGCTATTATATTAAGTCAATTATTTTTGCAAAGTTTCAGAAAAAAAAATTATAAATGCAAATTTATATAGCATTTTTTTTGGCGGCCGTTTTAAAGAGTGCAAAATCTTTTCCAAAAAACTGTTTTTTAAAGATTACTTAGCATTATTGTTAAAAAATTACAGTATTCTCAACGTTTTTAAAGATTCAATGAAAATACCTCAAATATTCTCTTAAAAAAATGAAGATTTTCTTATATGTGACTATTAAACTGTAAGTTATTTATTTTTAAGTAAATAAAGCGATAAACTAAAAATAAAGTACTTAGATAAAAACATTCATTTAGATGAAATTAAAATGAAAATTTAACGTTTTTTAAGAAATAGATTTTCGGTTATATCTGTTGATAATATGTATTTTGCTAAGTGACTAAATTTGCTAATTGACAAATTATTCGTATTTTTGCCCTATGTATACTTTCCCAAAAGCCGAAAAACTCTGCAAACGTGAGTATATACAGCAACTTTTCGCTCAGGGTGAGGCACTTACAGCCTACCCCATACGTTTGTTGTATACCCCTATCACTGCTCTTAAGGTACCTTATCAGTTACTGATAAGTGTGCCTAAACGCACTTTTAAACACGCTGTAGATAGAAATTTACTCAAACGCCGATTGCGAGAGGCTTATCGACTACAAAAACACCTTTTACCTCTAACTGAACAACCCTACGCTTTAGCCTTTATTTATATAGGAAAAGAAAAAGTTACCTATACCGAAATAGAAAATGCCGTGAAAGTTACCCTTTCACAATTTGCTAATTTGCCTATTCAACTATGAAAAAAATCGTTGTTTTTGCCTCTGGTTCTGGCTCAAATGCCGAACGTATCGCTACTTATTTCAGCGAAAAAGGTAGCGCTCAAGTGAGTTTAATCCTCTGCAACAATCTACAAGCTGGCGTGCTGGAACGCGCTAAACGCTTAGATATCCCTTCTCTTGTGTTCAACCGACAAGCTTTCTACAAAACAAATGTAGTACTCGATGTTCTCAAAACACAACAACCCGACCTTATTGTGCTGGCAGGCTTCCTATGGAAAGTACCTGAAAATCTTATAACTGCCTATCCTAACCGCATTCTCAACATCCACCCCTCACTCCTGCCTAAGTACGGCGGCAAAGGAATGTATGGCGCTCGCGTACACCAAGCCGTAGTAGCCAATAGCGAAACAGAAAGCGGTATCACCATTCACTATGTAAACGAACATTACGACGAAGGTAACATCCTCTTTCAAGCAAAAACCCAAGTATTACCTACCGATACCGCTGATTCTTTAGCAGAAAAAATACACCTTTTAGAATACGAGCACTTCCCTAAAGTAATAGAAAAATGGTTGGAAACTTGTTAGTTAAAAAAAAGTTGTACCTTTGTAAAATTTGTAAGTAAAGAGATTATGTTTTCAACTGTAAAAAAGAACTCCAAAGTATGATCATACTATAGAATTCAAAACTATAGTACTGAACTTTATAGAAACAGTAAAACATTATCAATTAGCCTTAGAAAATAAACTTACAGAACAAAGTAGCTTTTTGCAATTCTCAATTACATCAAGCAAAATTAATGTATAAATACTTTTTGAAAATTTTAAAATATCTAAAACAATGAAAGCAATTAAAACCTTAGTAACAAGCATCTTATTAGTAGCCAGTTTCGCTACTACACAAGCTCAAGACAGTAAAGCTGTTGACATTAATAACACTTCAGTGGTAAAACAAAAACCTCACTGCTTGCATTATCAAAGCATTTATACCACCAAAGAAGCTAATTTTGACGAATGTTTGAACGACTGGATAGTCAATAATTTAAATTATCCTCAAGAAGCCCTCAACAAAAAAATCAAAGGAAATGTGAAAGTATATTACCTAATTGACAAAAAAGGTAATTTTTCTGTTCAAAAAGTAGAAGGAGAACCTATTTTAGCAGCCGAAGGTAAACGCCTTTTTCAAAAATTCCCCAAAATGGCTCCCGCTAAAGACGCTCAAGGTCGCGAAATCGATGTACAAGGAATCTACCCCTTAGAATTTGATTTCGATGTAGTAAAATAGATAACAAGTAACAATCGTGAATAAAGAACATTTAAAACAATTAGAAGCTGAAAGTATTTATATAATGCGCGAAGTAGCAGCTCAATTTGAACGCCCTGCTCTACTTTTTAGCGGTGGAAAAGACTCTATTACCTTGGTGCACTTGGCTATGAAAGCCTTTGCCCCTATGAAAATACCTTTCCCATTGGTTCATATCGATACAGGTCACAACTTCCCCGAAGCGCTCGCTTATCGCGATGCCCTTGCCAAACGTATTGGTGCTGAACTCATTGTACGACAAGTAGAAGATACTATCAAAGCTAAAGGTCTTACTGAACCCAAAGGCAAATTCGCCTCTCGTAACTGGCTGCAAACACACACCTTATTAGATACTATTGAAGAATTCCATTTCGATGCCTGCATCGGGGGCGCACGCCGCGACGAAGAAAAAGCTCGTGCCAAGGAACGTTTCTTCTCAGTAAGAGATGAGTTCGGTCAGTGGGACCCAAAACTACAACGCCCTGAACTCTGGAACATCTATAACGGTAGAATCCAAAAAGGTGAAAATGTACGCGTATTCCCTATCTCAAACTGGACAGAACTCGATGTGTGGAGCTATATCCAACAAGAGAAAATTGAACTCCCCTCTATCTATTTCGCTCACAACCGCGAAGTAATTGAACACGAAGGTCGCCTCATTGCCGTATCACCTTTCATTCAAATAGATGAAAATGATACCATTCTCAACAAGCGTGTACGCTATCGCACTGTAGGCGATATGACCTGCACCGCCGCCGTAGAAAGCAATGCTGCAACCCTTGAAGAAGTGGTAAACGAAATCACTGCTTCTCGCATCTCGGAACGCGGCGAAACCCGTATAGACGACAAAGTAACCGAAGCAGCGATGGAAGACCGCAAAAAAGGAGGATATTTCTAATTAAATAACCTCAAAAACAAATCATTAAAAAAATGGTCAGATTTTTGTATGCGTAAAATCTGAATACTAAAAAACAAAATCACAAATGAGAAAAAATTTATTATTTACAGCCATAGCGCTTTTCCTTTTAGCAACTGCCCCAACCTTTGCTCAAACATTGCAACGCCACAAACCCGTACCCGAAATCACCTTACCACAAGCCAATGGTGAAGAATTGAAGTTGTCTTCCTTACGCGGTAAATACGTACTCATCGACTTTTGGGCATCGTGGTGTATGCCTTGCAAAAAAGAAAACAGATACCTCAAACAAGCCTATAAAGAGCTCAAAGAAAAAAACTTTGTTATACTATCTGTATCCATTGATAGACCTAAAGATAAAGACTCTTGGCTCGACACTATCAAAATGGAAGGAATGGTATGGTACAATGTGTGGGACAGCGAAAATAAAGCCGCTAATAGCTATGGCGTTAGTAGCATCCCTGCACCTTTTCTCATCGACCCCGAAGGCAACCTATTAGCCCAAGGCGACAACCTCAGAACTAACGAGTTGCTCAAAACACTCAAAAAATATATCAAATAAAACCATTCAACCAGCAGTGTTCTACTACAACCCAAACCGAGAAAACAACCCCATTTGAAGCATAACAACTCAATATATAAACCTTTAAAAAAGTAAATGTTATGAATAGAATTCTCGTTATCCTCTTGTTTTTGGGCGTGCTAAACCTATATGCACAAGAACGCACCGACCTCATCGATAGGCACTTTGAGGGTGAAATTACTAAAAGAGCCGCTGGTGATAGTATCAATACAAAACAATATATCTTTGTAACCTTTTTGAAAGATAAAGCTATCATCAAAGAAGAAAAACTAACGATTACTAAGCAACCTCGTCTCATCTACAAAGTAGAGGTAGCTTGGCGCATCAATAAACGCAACAACCAAATCATCTTTTCGGCATCTAATAAACCCTATCCTTATCAAGATTACAAATTTTACTACCGCGAAGAGGAACTAATGGCGTTTTATAGTCAGGATGACGATGGTACAATGGGGCTTGATATCTATTTCACCGAGAAATAATTTTTAAAGTAATCATACAATGAAAAAAATCAAGTTTTTAATGCTATTATCTGTAGCAATAGGGTTAGGCAGTTGTAATACTGCACGCGTTAATTCTAATAGTTTGCAAGGTGAATGGCAATTAGTTACTATGGGAACTACTGCCGTAACAGCCGAAGCACAACCTACCCTAAAACTCAATGTGAAAGAAATGAAGGTAAATGGCTCCGACAGCTGTAATACCTTTATGGGAGGCATCGTAAAAGTATCCGATAACGAATTAGTGTTTAGTGATTTAGCTTCTACACTAATGCTTTGCCCCGACAAAATGGAAGTTGCCGATGCCTTTGGCTCTGCAATGAAAAAAGTAGCTAAATATGAAGTGAAAAACGAACAGTTATTACTAAAGGACGATAAAGGAACTGTTCTGCTTACTTTTGCTAAGAAGTGAAATGTTTAAAATGGGTTAAATTAATTAATTGGAAAAGGCTGCACAGAACAAATGTTCTATGCAGCCTTTTGTTGTTTATTAATACTAATCTGTTTTTCAGCTAAAAATGAGCGGTATTACTAAAAGCGCTACCACAGCCGCTATAATTCCGTATACAAACATAGGTACCGCTGTAACTTTTAAAATTTTACCCTCAGCTCTGTCGATACCTAATACCGAACATACCGCAATAATATTGTTGATACACACCATATTACCCATCGCACCCCCTACCGATTGCAAGGCGAGAATCAAAGGGATTGAAAGCCCTGTGGTATTAGCTACCGAATATTGTACTGCCCCAAAAGTGAGGTTTGACACGGTATTCGAGCCCGAGAAAAACGCCCCAACTGCACCTAAATATGAAGCAAACATCGTCCAATAACTACCCGTAGCATCGGCTAAACTACGACCTATAATTTGCACCATTGAGTTTTCTCCTCCCATCAGCATTACATTCACCATAATAAGTGCCCCCACCAATGCTAAAAAAGGCTTTTGTATCTGTACAAAACTGGCTGAAAAAAGCGATTTAGTTTGCTTCCATTTCAGTGAGAACAACGGAATTGAAATCAACACCGTCACCACAAACGGAATGAGCGCTGGCACATAAAGTAGCTTGTAACTCTCACTCTCGCCCGTAGCAAAAATATTCTTCAACGAGAAAATCAATCCTTTAGTTACTTGAAAATCTCCTAAATATCCTAATTTAATAGTAAACCACTCGGTAGTATCGTTCAAAAGAGATTTTAGCGGGAGTTGTTTAATACGAGTGATTGCTAAAATTACTATCAGTGAAGCCGTCGGGAAGAGGGCTTTCAACAGCTCTGGAGTCTTCACTTTTTCGTGCTGTATTTCACTGTTATCAGTTTTTGATAAACCAATACCTTTGCTGGCAACCCCTACCGAAATGAAAAGACCAATAGCCCCCCCTACCAACGAAGGAAACTCGTAGTTAAACCACGCAATGGCCACATAAGGCAAGGTACAAGCAAGGATACTGATGAGAATAAAAACAATATTCTCGCGTATTTGTCGCCACGAAACAATCACTTTCAGTGCCATTATCGGAATTACGAAAGCTGCAAATAGGTGTATGATAGCCGTAATTTTACCAATATCCGAAAGCTGATCGTCGGAAATAGCTCCATTGCCAATGAGTGTACCAAAACCAAACCACGTAGGCGTACCTACTGCCCCAAACGATACAGGTACCGAGTTCATAATTAGGGCGAGAATGGCCACCTGCAAGGGTTTGAACCCTAAGCCTACTAATAGAGGAGCGGCAATAGCAGCAGGTGTGCCAAAACCACTGGCGCCTTCAATCATAAAGGCAAATGCCCAGCCTATAATCATCAGTTGAGCAACAGGATTGGGGCTGATATTGCCCAACCAGCGGCGCAATACGTTCATTGCCCCTGTCATCTCCATCATTCGGTTGAAGAGCACTGCCCCAAAAATTACTGTAATAGGGGTAGCTACCGAGATAATTGCCTTGATAAAATTGGCGTTTACGGCTACAAACGAGCCATTAAAATAAGTAAGGTGAAGTATATACACCAATCCCGCAATCAGTGGAAGTGCAATATACGAAGGAAGCGCATTTTTCTTTACCATCAAATAGATGAGGAGCGCAATCGGAAGTATGCTAAGAAATAAAGCCATAAGTTTTTTTAGATTTCTTTTCGGGGGCAAAAATAGTGCTTTTTATTTAAAATGCAAATTCTGCGAAAGAAAAAATAAAAATATCAACAATTTGTTAGTGACTTAGTACAAAAACAAGACTAAATAGTGCTATAAATTTTCGAGCTTTAGATAAGTTAAAATCTTTATATTTTCTTTTTAAGAAAAATTTCTTTCGTTTTCTTTGCACATTTCAATAATATTAACTACTTTTGTCGCTCATTAATATATTTGCGTAACTAAATAATTCATTAACACATAATTCATAACTAATTAATATATTATGGACGTAAAAAAAATTATGACCTCTTTAGAGGCGAAACACCCTGGTGAAAAAGAGTACTTACAAGCTGTACACGAAGTGCTTGAATCAGTACAAGAGGTGTACAACCAACACCCCGAATTTGCCAAAGCTAAAATTATTGAACGCATTGTTGAGCCCGACCGCATTCATACCTTCCGCGTGGATTGGGTTGACGATAAAGGTGAAGTGCAAAGCAACCTCGGTTACCGCGTGCAGTTCAACGCTGCCATAGGCCCTTATAAAGGTGGTATCCGCTTCCACAAAGCTGTAAACCCTTCAATGCTTAAATTCCTCGGTTTTGAACAAACTTTCAAAAACGCCCTTACTACCCTACCTATGGGAGGTGCTAAAGGGGGGTCTGATTTCGACCCTACCGGTAAATCTGATGCCGAAATTATGCGTTTCTGCCAAGCCTTTATGCTCGAACTTTGGAAATATATAGGTCCTGATACCGATGTGCCTGCTGGCGACGTGGGTGTAGGCGGACGCGAAATAGGCTATATGTACGGTATGTACAAAAAATTAGCCCACGAGTACAATACTGGGGTGCTCACCGGTAAAGGTATCAACTGGGGTGGTTCTCTCATTCGTCCTGAAGCTACAGGTTATGGCGCACTCTACTTTGTAGACCACATGTTGAAAAAACTTGGCAAAGACCTTAAAGGACAACGCGTAGTAGTATCAGGATTTGGTAACGTAGCGTGGGGAGCTTCACAAAAAGCAACTCAGTTGGGCGCAAAAGTTATCGGACTTTCAGGCCCCGATGGTTGTGTAGAAGTACCTAATGGTATGACTCACGAAATGATTGACTATATGCTCGAACTCCGCGCTTCTAACCGCAACATCGTAGCACCTTTTGCCGAAAAATTTGCTAAAGAAAGTAAGTTTACTGCAGGCAAAAAAGCGTGGACTATCCCTTGTGATATTGCTTTGCCTTGTGCATTCCAAAACGAATTAGATGGCGATGACGCTCAAATGCTTATCAAAAATGGTGTAAAACTCGTTGCCGAAGTATCGAATATGGGCTGTACTCCTGAGGCTATCAAAGCTTTCCAAGATGCTAAAATGCCTTTCGCTCCTGGTAAAGCAGTGAACGCCGGAGGGGTAGCAACTTCTGGTCTTGAAATGACTCAAAATGCCGCACACCTCGCGTGGAGAAGCGAAGAAGTTGATGCTAAATTGCACCAAATTATGGAATCTATCCACAACGCTTGCCTCAAATACGGTCAAGAAAAGGATTATATCAACTACGTGAAAGGTGCTAACATTGCAGGCTTTATGAAAGTCGCTCACGCGATGCTCGACCAAGGCGTGATTTAATGACGAGTTACGAATGACGAATAACGAGTTATAAATAACAAAAAGCTGCTCAAGATAATGGGCAGCTTTTTTAAATCCATTTAGTTTTTATGAAAAATCTTTATCTATTCTTGCTTTTTAGCTTCTTATCACTACAAGCTCAACCCGACTCTTCAGGAGCTACACTCCTTACAGACAAACAAGTACAAACGCTTTTTCCCCACGAAACCCTTAAAGAAATAGGGGTAACATTCCCTATCAGGAAAGTGTATGCTTTTCAAGATAAATTAGGCAAGCAGTATCTTATCATTTCTGAAAATAATAGCAACCCCGATAAAGCAACCTCTATAAAAGCTTTCAACGTGCTTCTAAAAGAAGATACACCACCTCAAGTCCTTTGGACAATTACCGATGCTATTGATGATACTGAACAAGCAATGTGGTTCTACACACGCTATATAAGCCTCACCGACCTCAATAACGATGGTTACATAGACCCTATTGTACTATATGGTACAGAATCTCAATACGGAGAACCGTATGAAGAAAACCGACTAAAATTCATTATTTACTACTTAGGAAAGAAAACAGCCATTCGTCATCAAAATTCTAGCTTAGACGATGGACGACATACCCAAATAGACCGCTCTTATTACAAACTTCCCTTAGCGTTAAAAAAGAAAATACGCAGCATTGTTGCAACCTTAGAAGAAAGAGGACACGCACTTTTCAATACTGAAACTATTAAAGAACTGAAAAAGTAATTTTGCTGGCACATTCTTTGCCAATTGTTAATTGTTATTTGTTAATTGTTATTTATTATGAGGGTCTTATTTTTCTTCTTGATTTTATTTTCAACTGCTCAAGCGCAGATAGTAATCCCTTCCGATAGTATAAATACTATTGGTTTTGAACCCGATGGACGTCTATTTTTCTGCCATCAAAAAACTGATAGCTCTCTGTCAGGAGCTTTTTTGCAACTTAAAAATAAACAATGGCTTATCGCTTCTCATAGCTCTATAGATAGTAAAATATTACAACAAAAAGCTACTTTTTTCAATACAAAGGACTTGCGCGCTACTAAACTCAGTAACTTTACAGGCAATGTTTATACTTCTGAAAAAGAGGGGTATACAATTCGCCTTGAGTTTATCAATCCTCATTTGGTGAGAATCAGTACACTCAGCGATATGTTGATATCATATCAAACGCCTATTGAGTTAGATTTTGGCAATGGCAAGAAGGCTTATGCTTTAGCGAGAGGTAATACTCTTAGCTATCTGTTGATTCCTACAGATAAGAAAAATCTGTTATATGATATAAGTACCTCTGTAAGTATAAAGAAACCAATGTCATTCCATTTAAAAAAACAGAAGGAACCTACTTCAAAACCTTGTTTTTCTGAAGGGCGCTATATAGAAACTATGTTCGATATACAAAAAGAGGGGAAACAATATATTTTGATAGATAACTATGGAGAGCGGGTACTGCCCTCTGCTTATGATGAGATTCAGTTCAACGGGCATTTTATCTTAGCAAAAAAGGGAAGTTCTTTAGAGATTTACAACATATATCTGCAACAAATGCTCTTTCCAAACCTAAAAAAGGTATATCTACACCTAGATGCTCTGGAAGTACTTGATGACAATGGAGCTCATTACTATGATTGTTGTGGCGAAGAACTCGATAAACCTGAAAGAGAAATAGAAGAATGTGGAACTAGTTTTATAGAACGTTGGTTAGAATACCGTATTAAGCAAACTCCTAAACCTTATATAGAAAGAGTAGACACTAATAATCCCAATATTATCAAGGAAAAGCATTACCTTATAGATCGCAAACCAACTGAAAAAATTGCTTTTGCAGATGGCACAACAGAATTTTCAGGATTTTCCATAGAAGAAAAATTCCCTTTTGAAGCTTTACGTGTGCAACAAGGCAACCTCTTTGGACTTTTTGAGTACGAATATCACAAATCTCATCAACTCAAAGGCAAAGAGCTCCTCCCTATCGCTTTCAACAAGATAGAACAAGATAAAAACGAACGGATTCTTTTCTACCAAAATGGCAAAATAGGCGTTTTTCCTCAATTTACTACCCCTCAATACGATGTTTTAGTACCCATTACAGAATCTTTCTACCAAATAGAAAAAAACGGTCGAAAAGGCTTCTTAGATATTTATACTCTTGAAGAATATTTTTAGTGATTAGTATAAATCAAGAATTGAAAAAATAATAATACTGATTAACAGAATGTTATCGATTTTGCATCGCACTTCCCCCTTTGGAGGGGGTTAGGGGGAGGTTATCCCTTTGGAGGGTTGTCGGCAATTGCCAAGTAAGTGAGTTAGGGGGGGAGGTTTTTAAATCAACAAGTTAATTTAACCCTTGATTGGCATTATTATTCAGCAACATAATATCTGAGAGGTATTACATACGTTGTTTTTATAGGAGCACCATATTGGTCAATAGCAGGCACAAAATCGGGGAGATTTGTAAAGATTTTTTCAGAGACAGCCCATAATTCCTTAGGACCTCTTAATGCTCTTCCTGTTATTTTGCCTTCTTTGTCCACTACTATTTTTACAATTACGGTTCCTGAGATTCCTGATTCAAGAGCTGCAGGAGGATACTGGTATTTACTGCGAATGGTAATACTAAAAAACTGATTGACATCTGCAATTTTTTCTTCTTCTGATAAGTGTTCTTTCCCTACCCTATAAGCTCTTTTTTCTATGACAGGTGTTAAGGCTTCCTCGTGTGCTTTAGCAAGCCCTTCTGCCCCTTTTATCGGCTTTTTATCCTCATCTTTCGGGATTGTAAAGCTAATAGGGTAACTGCCTTTCACAGCGATAACCTTCCTTTTTGTGTTTTTTGCAGGAGTTACTTTCGGAAAATTAGCAAAAATACTATAACAGACTTCTTTTATAGCCTTGTATTTACCTTTTTCCAAATCCTCTTTCTTGTCATAAGTAACACTGATATCTATAGAATCTTTATTTACAGTCATCACTCCTTTTTTATCAATTACAAAAGGCACCCACACTACAGCCTCAAGCTCATTGTCAAAAGCGTCTTGAGGGTAGCTAAAATGGTCATACACCCAGCTATCTACACATTGCCAGAAATCGCTACGCCCTTCCTTTTGTACAGTTTTCTTGATGCCTGTACATTTAGGCTCTTGCGCTATAGCACTGCTTTTGAGGTCAATAGTAGTATTTTGGGCTTGTGCCAAAGTAAAAAAGCCCCAACACAAAAAGATAATAAATATTCTCATTGTTTTCAGTATGTGATAAATAATGGGACAAATATAAAAAATTTATTTGAAATAAGCAATATAAAATGTATTTTTGCCTCATAAAACTAAAATCATCTTTGATAAAATGAAACTCTGGCTTGCCATATTATCCTTTTTTACCTCTTTGGCTTATGCGCAATATACATTGCCTTCGCAAGATATTGCGCTCATTGTTTACAATAAAGATAGTAACATAACAGTCTATAAACAAACTCCCAATGGCAAATATGTCGAGGCTTCACTACAAGAACACTACGATGAAACCTATCAAGGCTATTACCGACCTTTTACCCTGTCGTGGAAATATGATACCGAAGAAAAAACGCTATCCGAATTATTAGAAAAGGGGGATAAACTTATCTATCCACGCGATATCCGCCCTACCGAATGGGCTAATTTTATAAACCAACCGCTTGTTACCTCTCATTTATTGTCTTTTTCCGAAAATGATAACAAGTATACTAAAAGAGTCAAAACCATTGTAAAATTTTTAAATCCATCGTTGGCAACAGTACAACTCTTGCAATACAAAAAAGCTGATTCAGAAGATGTAGGTGGATATTTCTATACTGAAGAAACTAAGATTAAGAAATGGCGACCTTATAAGGTGGACTACTTTCCTTTAATGGCGCTCGATTTTGGTGAGGGTAGAAAGGTATATCTTTTAAAAGAATCGGATATGATAGTGCCTTTGCAACATAAAACGCTATTTATATCAAGCGAATACAGTGTTTGTACTTCTTTGAGAGCTGAAAAAAGGAAGTCTATTGATACCTCCTACCTCACTGATTTTCAAGGTTTTTTATCTGATTATTACGACTATCACAAGATAAATGAGTTTTTATATCTGCTTCCTAAAGGTGATAAATACGAACTCAAAAACCGATACCTTCAAAATGTATTACCCAAAAGTTACGATACAATTCTCTTCAATCGCTGGGCTATTATCGGGAAAGAAGGAACTCAAATAGATATCTACAATGCTCTTTTTGAAAAACAACCACTTACGGGAGTGCTATCGGCTTATCTTACAGATAATGGTTCTGTAGAAATGCTTACTGATAAAGGGGTGAGCTATTACAATATCCGGCAGACAAAGGAGCATCTAAACCAATGGATTTTTGGAGAGGGAAATGATGTATATAGATCTCCTAAATTAGGCTATCATATAGAGAAAGATTCCTTAACGAATGAATACTATGTGTCGTATATAAGTGATAACTATGATTTAAAACTTCACGGACGAAATTACTACCTTACCGATCGCCTTGCTGAGGAGTATCTTTCGTTTATAGGAGAAAAAAAAGAATTTTACAACCCTTATACTCAGGAAACTATCGCTACCCAAATTCCTATCCGTGTGAAAAGGGGTGATAAGTACGGTCTGTATTTCTATACTTTTTCAAATGTTTTTGCAGGAGGATATGAAAAAGTACCAATTTCTTTATACGATTATGGATATCCTCACAATATAAGACTGTTTAGCCCTCAGTATCTCACAGGGAAAGAAGTACTTCCTATAACATTTGACACTCTTGAAATAAACAAACAAGACCAACGTATTACTTTTGTAAAAGAGGGTAAAACGGGTATTTATCCTCAAACAACTGCTGAGTATGAACATCTTGAAAAGCTATCCCCTTCATTCTATAAAATCACTAAAAATGGTCGAAATGGGTATTTAGACTATCATACTCTCAAAGAATATTTTTAGAGATTATTCATCAACAAAAGAATATTTGATAGGTATTACATACGTTGATTTTATAGGAGCTCCATATTGGTCGATAGCAGGCACAAAATCGGGGAGATTTGTAAAGATTTTTTCAGCTCCAGCCCTTAATTCTTTAGGACCTCTTATTGCTCTAGCTGTTATTTTGCCTTCTTTGTCCACTACTATTTTTACAATTACGGTTCCTGAGATTCCTAATTCAATAGCAGCAGGAGGATAGTGGTATTTATTGCGAATGGTAGTACTAAAAAACTGACCGACATCTGCAATTTTTTCTTTCTCCGATAAGTGTTCTTTCCCTACTCTATAAGCCTTTTTTTCTAAAGCAGGGGCTAAGGCTTTCTCGTGTGCTTTAGCAAGCCCTTCTGCCCCTTTTATAGGGTTTTTATGCTCATCTTTGGGGATTTCAAAGCTAATAGGGTAACGACCTTTCACAGCGATAACCTTCCCTTTTGTGTTTTTAGCAGGAGTTACTTTCGGAAAATTAGCAAAAATACGATAACTCACTTCTTCTATAGCCTTATATTTACCTTTTTCTAAATCTTCTTTCTTGTTATAAGGTACATTGATATCTATAGAATCCTTATTTACAGACATCACACCTTTTTTATCAATTACAAAAGGCACCCACACTACAGCCTCAAGCTCATTGTCAAAAGCGTCTTGAGGGTAGCTAAAATGGTCATACACCCAGCTATCAACACATTGCCAGAAATCGCTACGTCCTTCCTTTTGTATAGTTTTCGTGATACCTATACATTTAGGCTCTTGCGCTACGGCACTGCTTTTGAGGTCAATAGGAGCTTTTTGGGCTTGTGCCAAAGTAAAAAAGCCCCAACAGAAAAAGGTAATGAATATTCTCATTGTTTTTTCAGTATGTGATAAATAACAAGGCAAATATACTACTTTTTTTGATTTACTTCAACTCATCGCAATAAAAACTAATACGCCCCCCTGTGTCGCCTATTTCAATACTCTCGTCATACCAACTCACTATTTGTAACTTAAAATAGCGCAACCCATCGGCAGTGCGGATGATATAAGTGTGAAACGAGGGAGTATAAGAGGGAGGCGGCCCTGAGAATACCAACGCCTTATTGAGTAACGGATTAGCATTGGTTTTGGTTTGTTGGGGGCCTTTATTGGGGTCAAACCAAGGAATACCTGTGATATTATGGGCTACGGTATAGCTTATCCACTCGCGTTGTGACATAGTGATAGACACGTTGTCGGTATCTACTACCCATTGCAGGTCGTGAGGCAGTTGCGAAACACTCGTCCAGCGGTCATACCCCTGAAAGCCCATATCGGCAACTCCTCCGTGTCCGTTGCCACTGGTACCGCTATTGGTGCGAAGTTTATTACCACAGAATGCTAAATCCCAATCTAATCTATTTTTCTGATTGCCTTCTATAATATCGGCATTCACTTGGTAGGCATTGAATATCTCACCTGTACGGAGGTTATAGTATATCCAATCGTTGGTGACATTATTGATGTACCCCGAACGACGCGGTAGCACTTTGCCTGTAAAAGGCAGAGCCTCATATTTCACACAAGCCGTACTCAACAAAGCTATCAGTATACTATATAAGATTCTTTTCATATTTGCTAATTTAAAAATCGATCTCTACCTGCACAAAAAACCTACGCCCTGCAGTAGCAGGAATGTTGAACATCGTTACGCCAGAGCCCAAGGTTGAAGGTTTATAATCGAAAATATTATTTGCCCCGACATTCAGCTTGTAATGTTTCAAAAAGCGCTGTTGTACATTTAAGTTGAAGAGTGCGTAAGCAGGCAATTCACAACGAAAATACGCCTCTTTGCTCACAGGGCGCCGTTGCGTGCCACCACCGTATAAAAGTACTTCTTCCTGCACCGTGATGCGATCTTGCACATCAAAAGTTTTCTTACCCATCATACTCATCGTCAGGTTTGCCGATAGGTCGTAGTTGTCGCGATACCATTTGTATTCAAGCCCTGCAGTAGCGGCGTGAGGCGAGGTAGTGTTGATGCGCAAGCCTTCTGTTTTACTTACATCTACATACGAATAGGAAGCGTTGAGCGTAAGGGCGGGCACTATCTTCCAGCGGGTGAGCAGGTCAAAGCCTAAGAGGCGTTGCTGACTGAGGTTCATATACTCGAAGTTATACTGAAACTCGTAGATTTTCCACACCCCTTCTATCTTATCCTGAAACTGATTGATAAAGGCATTCCCCGAAATAAAGAATTTAGGCACCGCATATTCAGCTCCTACCGAAAAGTAATGGTTCTTCTCAGGTTGTAACATCTCATTGCCTATAATTTGAAACATTCCCAAGTGATCCCAATTAAAAAACAACTCTTTAATAGAAGGCGAACGATAGCCTTTGGCGTAATTCAAGCGGTACGAAAGGGCTTCGGTAGGCGAGAATTTTATGGCTACTTTCGGCAGTGCCATCGTACCAAATTGCAGACTGTAATTGGTGCGCAATCCGGCTTCCACTTGCCACTTAGGGCTTATGGTATAGGTGTCCTGAAAGAAGAACTCCCATTCCTTCAACCCTCGTGTGAGCATACGATTGGCTGCAAAGCGGTCGCTGGTGAGGTCGTCTTGAAAATAGTCAATCCCCAAAATGAGGTCGTGCTTTTTGAAGTATTGCGAGGTGAGCGTGAGTCGCGGTTGCATAATCTTAGAGTCATACACCTTTTTATCTACATCACGGCGTTCGTGACGTTTGTAGCGCTCGTAAAAGTCGGTATGGAAAGTGCCGTGTAGTGCGAAATAGTTTTTAAGACGGTAGGAGAGTTTTAGCCCTCCGGTGAAGTCTTTGGTTTGCGAGAAATAGAGGTCTTGCACCATATCATACGAGTTCATCAAAAAGCCCGTGCCATATAGCTGTACGCTTAAGTTTTTACTGTCGTAATACAGTTTTTGTGAAGCCGAGAGATGCTCAACCCCCTCAATACCCATTGGCGGACGCAAAAAGGTGGCTTGCACTACAGTATCTTTACTGAGAAACGGATTGGCTTCTTTGGTATACACCTTGCGATCGGGTTCTTTTTGGTAAAGGTAATATGCATCCTGACTGCTGAACCACACATCCGTTTGAGTAGTGAACTTCCCTATCTTAGCCCCTGCCGACACCCACGATTGCAGGTTGGGCTTATCGGCATTCTTTTCAAACATATAGAGAAAATCACGCCGCTCAGGGTTGTGGTAATTGCGCTCATTCATCTCGGCGTGTCGCGAACCTACCGTAATAGCAAAAGGCTTATCTGTTTTCTTGGTGATAATGTTGATGACAGCTCCTGCTGCCCTCGAACCGTAGAGGGTAGACGACGCCCCTTTCATCACCTCAATACGTTCCACAGCGTGCAAGTTGAAGCGCTCGTAATCGAGGTTACCCGCCATTTCACCCGTCATACGCTCGCCGTCCATCAAGAAGAGGATATGGCGCGCATCCAAGCCCTGCATACTTATCTCGTTGCCGAAACCCACCTTTTGGATATTCATCCCAGGGGTTTCCTGCATCAGCGCCTGCTGGATATTGCTATACCCCGCTTTCACTAACTCCTGCCCCGTAATGACCTGCACCACCGTAGGTGTTTCTTTGGTGGGGCGCACGGTAGCACCCGTCGTTCTACCTGTGAGGGTAGTGCCCGCCAATTGGGTAGTTTCCTCACTGAGGTATACCGTGAGCTCGTTTTCTGCGTTTAGCGTACCTTTTAGCAGTGTGTAGCCCAGCGACTGCACCGTGTAATGCAGCACACCCCCCTTGCGCCTTTTCAGGAGGGCAATGCCATTGTCATCGGCAATGCTGTGTTGTAGTTTATCACTATAAGCAGGCTCAGTATAACTCACCACAGCAGCAGCTATAGGCAAGCGGGTACCCTTGTCGAGCACCCGCATACGCACCTGTTGGGCTGAGAGGATTCCTCCTAATAGAAATAGTAAAATGGATATGGTGATTCTCATTAAATTAAGGTCTTATAGCTACTTCTTTGGCATAAATGGTAAGTCCTAATTCTTTGTTAAGGTAAGAGAAGGAGGTTATTTTTTTCTCTACATTCACAATCATTCGCACTTCGCCTTTAGCAGAAGTTTTAAGCGTTTGTGTACCCGTAGCGTCCCAAAGGGTAGTGGTTACGTCCGCTGCTTTGAGTTTGGTTTTATCGGTATTGCCTTGCCCGTAAATAGTCTTCTCATTTTGGGTAAGCACATCTATAAAACGCGCTTTGCCACTGAAATCCAATTGCAAGTTCACCCCACTCACTGCCGTTTTGGCAAGTGATAGTTGCATACGCCCTGTTACATTGTTAGGCTCTTTACCGTCCCACACAAAGGTGATAGGCAAGGCTACCTCTGTAGTTTTACCCTCGTAGGTGAGCTTAGCCGTAATAGTTTGAGTAGCTCCCAAAAGCGTAATAGCTTGCTGGTTGTTATCACTGTGGAAGATTTCAACCCCTGTGTCCAATTTTTTTTCTGCCAACGCCTCTTCGTAGGCATCGAGTTCTTCTTGAAAGTGAGCTAAGCGAGAGCGGTCAATTTTTTGTTTAAACACCGTGCCCACTACGTTCATCATATTGTATTGGATTAAGAAATACACCTCGTGTGTATCTACGTTGAAGAAGCCCGTTACTACCGTACTGCCTTCTTTAGTAATAGGAGTACCTTGGTAATCTTTAGGTACATAAGGGGTAGTTACGGCAGCTTTGTCGTAGAATTTTATCCAATTGCCCTCGTATTCCTGCTTGTCCCAATAGCTGAGTTCCATTACCTCCAAGGAAGCTTGCATACTCACCGCAAAAGGCATAGTACCCGGTTGTATTTTTTCGAGGTGCATTTTGAGGCGTTTGCTGGGCTCGTCCCAAGTAAAAGTAAATTTGGTAGGTACGCCCGAAGGCAATAATGATCTGTCCGTACCAGCCAATTTCACGTGTTGCCCTAATACCATATCGCCTTTTAGTACGCTGATAGCTGTTTGCAGTTTAGGGTCGGTATTTTCAATAGGCTTATTTTGTTCTTCTTTTTTGCAAGCGAAGAAGGAAAGCCCTATAAATAATAAAAGTATTTTTTTCATAGTAAGGAAATTAATTACAGTTGAAGTTAAGAGTAAAAGCCAGAAAGCAACAATTGTAGTTGTTACTTTCTGACTTTTAAGAGTAGAAGTAAGAAGATTATTTTTTCACTTGCTTACCATCATAATGAACATAGGCAGTAAAAAGGGTGATGAATGCAAATTTACC
Organism: Capnocytophaga genosp. AHN8471; assembly: GCF_016806945.1. Taxonomy (NCBI): domain Bacteria; kingdom Pseudomonadati; phylum Bacteroidota; class Flavobacteriia; order Flavobacteriales; family Flavobacteriaceae; genus Capnocytophaga; species Capnocytophaga genosp. AHN8471. The sequence goes on along the minus strand of NZ_JAESPJ010000001.1, from coordinate 32,591 downwards.
TTCGCTATGAATTCCTACTGTTAATTTGCAGGTATCACCTTCTTTTGTAAACTTTCCTTCTACTAAGGTAGCTGTGTATCTATGTGTACTAATAGGAGTGTTTAAAATCACAGACCTTTTTAGATTATTAGCACGGAAAGAACCATCATTATTAAGAGTGATTCCTTTAGTGTCAATAGTAATTGTACCTGGCATATTTCCTATTTTAAAAGGAGGTAAATATAAGTTAAATTTACCATTACTATGTTTTTCTACACTGAAAAGTTGATCATAAACAGGGCTTTTCTTATTCCCATTCATTACAACTTCGTCAAGGACACCTTTATAGTCTCCCTTTACATCGTCTACTGTAATAGTTGCTCTTTGACTTTCAGCATTTTGCTGAACAGCTGCTTGACTATTGGCAACTAATCCTGTCTCAGCAGAGTTGAGTTCCTCTTTTTGGCACCCTATAAATGCCACCCCTGCGATTGCTGTAAAAGCAATCATTTTTAAAAATGAATATTTCATATAGACAAAATTAAAAAATTATTAGTTCACTATTTTAAACCCATTATAAATAAGTTTAGCGAGGCAAAGGTATAATAAAATATTTACAAAGCAAACTTTTTTATCTTTTTTTTGCTTTTTTCAATAAATGTTCAAAAATATCTATTTTCTTTGAATTATCTCTCCTTAGATATTTTCTACCCGTTTCATTATTACCTTCTAATTCTTGAAGATAAGGGAACCTAGTTAGATTAGGAGCTTCTTCAAAGTGCTTATTTCCTCCATCATCTAATTTATCTTTTGGAATAAGTTTTATAAACGCTTGTGTTTCGGGTCTATTATAAATTTCTTTCGTAATTTCAAACACCAAAATTCCATTTTCATCATCTCTTACACCTCCATCAATAAAATATGTAAGTCCATTGCTGGGATAAATAATTTTAGCTTTAGGAAGACCTCCAAAGGCTATTCCTTCTATTACTTGTAGTTTGCTAAAATTAATGTCAGATTTCAAATTAGGAAGATTTAGAAGACGAACAGTACTTGCTGAAATAGGAGCGGGAGCATTATTTAAGTTAGGGAAGATTATTTCTTCTAATAATGGACAGTTATCTATACGTAAGGCTGTTAGCTCTCCATTTGAATCATAACCTTTAGCTCCTAATTGCATAAATGTTTTAGAAGATGAAAGATCTATTTTTTGTATAGAAGAATTGTTACTAACTTTTATAGCCCTTAATTTTTCAACATTTGAAAAGTCTATTTTTGGAGTATTTATCCATTCTATAACAAATATACTTACATTCTTTCCTATCTTTACATAAGGGAAAGTAATGGTTTTGCTTGCTGTCATTGTTAAAAAAACACCTCCACTGAGGCGCGGGTTATTAAATATATACTCAATACCTTCAATGTTGTTTATTTTTGAAGTATCTACTACGTTGGGGTCTCTTTGAACTGCTTGGTCAATAACTATATCAGTTTGTGTTTCTTCTATTTTTAAGTTTTTGCTAATATCTATTTTGTCATTAGTTATTACGCTTGGAAAGTTTTGTTTGATATAACGCAACAACACAGGGTCAGGCACCTCTCGCAAGGTAGTATATTTCTCAGCTGTACCCTGTGCGTTAAGCATCTGTACATCACTCTTAGGCACAAGTTTTACGTAGGCAGGCAATACGTCCATATTGTATTTAGCGGTTGTAGACAATACCAGCTTATCAAAACTGCGAATGAGTTTATAAGGCTCTTGGGCATTGTCGCTATAGTCGGTAGTAGCGAGGTTTTTAAAGTCGTACAGCTCATTACCGCTTAGGTTTACGCTCTTTACCGTTGCAGGCAATGTACCAAAATCGAACGTTTGTGCAAACTTGTTGTTGCTGAGGTTTACCTCACTAAGTGCAGGGAAAGCTTCTAAGCCTTTTACATCGGTGAGCTGTTTGCCACTGAGGTTGAGTGAAGTAGTGGTGCGCACCTTGTCGTTTACTACAAGAGTATTGCCTTCAAAAGTGAAGCCTTGTTCTTTTAAGGCAGTTACCAAAGCAGCGTTTTCAATAGTTACTTTGCCATTTTCTGGTTTGGGAGGTTCTGGGCTATCGCTTTTCTTGCAAGCACTGCCCAAAGCGATGAGCGCTATAGCTATCATCACTTTTACTGAATGTTGGATATAATTTCTCATAGTTAAAATATTTATGGTTATATAAAATCTTTATACTCATCTATTTATTATTCCTCCTCGTCATCATATAAAGGAAGATAATCAAACACTCTTAGAGAAGGAGCGTCATTAAATCTCGCAACACCTATTTTTTTATCAGGGATATATGTTTCAACAAATTTTTTGGTTTCTGGTCTATTAAAAATCTCTTCAGTAGGAGTAAAAAATAGTGTGCCATTCGTGTTGTCTTTTTCTCCATGCATCATAAACTTTGTCAAAGTTTTGGGACTTTGACAAAGTTCATAATACTGATAATCAATCACTTTTAGAGTGTATTATGTAGGAAAGCCAGCGATAGCTGGGTATGTGCTGCAAACGCCCCCTCAAGAAAAACTTTTAGGACAGCCCCTTAAAGTTACTACTTTTTAGTAAGTATCAAAATGTACAGAAGCATCAAAATTTACAAATAAAAGATAGGTTCCGCTACTTTCCAAAGTAAATTCTACTTTTGTCGCATTATCTTTCTTAAAGAATTTACCTCTAATATTGGCAGGGTAATCAGTCAACAGTAAGTTTACTCCATTAGAAAAGCTTCCTGAAAAAGTACCGTCACTATTTAATGTGATACCCTTAACGTTGATAGTTAGTTTAGCAGGCATTCTTCCTACTTTAAAAGCATCAACACTTAGGTTAAACTTGTTATTGCCGTTTTTGGTGATATTTACCGTTCTATCAGAAACAGAGTCCTTATTTTCTCCGTTCATCTTTACTTGGTTAATTTCACCTTTGTAATTTCCCACTACACTATCTACAGTGAAGTTAGAATTAACAGAGGGATGTTCGCTAACAACTGTCGTCTCATTAGCGTTTTGTGAGTTCCCTTCATTAGCTGGATGATCAGCAATGTTCGCCTCTTCTTTTTGGCATCCTACTAATGCCATTCCTAAGATAGCTACAAAAGCTATCGATTTAAATAAATTTGACATAGTTATTAAATTTAGATAATTACTTTTTATGCTTAGAGTTTCCGAATCTAAGTTTTACGATTTCGTTAAGAGTTAGTGCTTTATTGTTAGTTTTATTTAAAAAACTTCGGTTGTGGATGGAAGGTCGGCCACTTTCATTATTGGTGTCAGTATAGTCATAAATTTCTGAATCCTCTAATAAATTATCTACAAAATTGTATGAAGTTGTAATTCTATTATTAGGAAGATATTTTTGGATAAAAGCTTTTGTTTCCTCTTTGTCGTATATATCTTTTGTAATAGTTAAAATTAATTTTCCAAACTGACCTTCTTTTTCTTTATTTCCTCCTATTGTAAAATATTTAATATCAGCAGGATATATAATTTTAGTAGTTGCTGGTATTTTAGCTAATTGAAGAGAAGAAAAAACTTGTATTTTACTTAAATCAATAGTAGAAGTAAGCTTAGGTAATTCTAAAAGAGAGATTGCAAATATTGAAATAGGAGAAACGGTACTTTTAGAAACATCAGGCAAGGTAAAAGTTTTTAAATTAGGGCAATCTGCAATTATAATAAAATCACCTACAAAACCCAAATGACTTGTTTCTCCTCGTTGCATAATTTTTTTAGAGGCTGATAAATTGACATTAGTAATACCTTTATTATGAACAGCCCAAAAAGCAAAAAGATCTTCTGCTCTGGTTAAGTTTAGGTTAGGTGTACTAACCCCATAGAGGACAACACTTCCTGTTTTGGGTGATATCTTTAAATTATCGACTACAAAATTTTCATCAGGTAAGGTTCGTATTTCTACATCTCCGCGAAATAAAGGATTATTTGTAATAAAAATAATGCCTTCTAAGTTTTTAAGGTTAGCAAATTCAGGCTCATTATAACCTTCTTCACCTTTTAATATTTTTACAGCATTGGCTCTTTCATCTACTTTTATACTCTTGCTAATATCAATCTTATCACCACTAAACACACTTGCAAAGTTAGCTTTCAAATATTGCAACAACACAGCATCAGGCACCTCGCGCAAGGTAGTATATTTCTCAGCTGTACCTTGTGCGTTGAGCATCTGTACATCACTCTTAGGCGCAAGTTTTACGTAGGCCGGCAATACGTCCATATTGTATTTAGCGGTTGTAGGCAATACCAGCTTATCAAAACTGCGAATGAGTTTATAAGGCTCTTGGGCAGTGTCGCTATAGTCGGTAGTGGCGAGGTTTTTAAAGTCGTACAGCTCATTACCACTGAGGTTTACACTCTTTACCGTAGCAGGCAATGTACCAAAATCGAATGTTTGTGCAAAGTTATTGTTGCTGAGGTTTACCTCACTAAGTGCAGAGAACGCCTCCAAGCCTTTTACATCGGTAAGCTGTTTGCCACTGAGGTTAAGTGAAGTAGTGGTGCGCACCTTGTCGTTTACCACAAGAGTATTACCTTCAAAAGTAAAGCCTTGTTCTTTTAAGGCAGTTACCAAAGCAGCGTTTTCAATAGCTACTTTGCCATTTTCTGGTTTTGGAGGTTCTGGGCTATCGCTTTTCTTGCAAGCACTGCCTAAAGCGATGAACGCTACAGCTATCATCACTTTTACTGAATGTTGGATATAATTTCTCATAGTTAAAATATTTATGGTTATATAAAATCTTTATACTCATCTATTTATTATTCCTCCTCGTCATCATATAAAGGAAGATAATCAAACACTCTTAGAGAAGGAGCGTCATTAAATCTCGCAACACCTATTTTTTTATCAGGGATATATGTTTCAACAAATTTTTTGGTTTCTGGGCGATCAAAAATCTCTTTAGTAGGAGTAAAAAATAGCGTGCCATTCGTGTTGTCTTTTTCTCCACGAGATAGGTAGTATAAAAATTTCTGAGTAGGATAAATAACTTTAGCAGAGATACCGCCTAAATATATATATTGTACCACTTGTAGTTTACTTAAATCTATAATAGATTTTAAAGCGGGTAGATTTAAAAAAGAAATACTATAAGCAGAAATAGGAGCGGGGGCTTTGCTTACATCAGGAAAGATCACTTCTTCTAATTGTGAACAGTTTGCAAAACGAATAGCAGTTCCTGAAAAATTATTGTGATTAGCAACTCCTTTTTGCATTATTGCTTTTGATGCAGATAAATCTATTTTTTTTATGCTTGCATTATTCATTATTTGAATAGCAATTAAATTCTCAGCTTTTGATAAATCTATATTAGGAGTATCTACCCAAACAATACCAAAGCCACCCACCTTTTGTCCTAATTTTAAATATGGAATAGTTTGTTTTTTAGTTGCACTTAGTTCTATATAAATAGTAGCTTTAAGCAATGGATTACTGATAATATATTCAATTCCTTCAAGATTATTTATCTTAGAAGTATCAATTATATTAGGATTATTTTGTGAAGCTTGTGAAATCATAAGCGCATTAACAGCCTCTTCAGAGCTTAATCTTTTTGAAAGGTCTATCTTATCACCACTAAACACACTTGCAAAATTAGCTTTCAAATATTGCAACAACACAGGGTCAGGTACCTCGCGCAAGGTAGTATATTTCTCAGTAGTACCTTGTGCGTTGAGTATTTGTACATCACTCTTAGGAGCAAGTTTTACGTAGGCCGGCAATACGTCCATATTGTATTTAGCGGTTGCAGGCAATACCAGCTTATCAAAACTGCGAATGAGTTTATATGGCTCTTGGGCATTGTCGCTATAGTCGGTAGTGGCGAGGTTTTTAAAGTCGTACAGCTCATTACCACTGAGGTTTACACTCTTTACCGTTGCAGGCAATGTACCAAAATCGAATGTTTGTGCAAACTTGTTGTTGCTGAGGTTTACCTCACTAAGGGCTGGGAAAGCCTCTAAGCCTTTTACATCGGTAAGCTGTTTGCCACTGAGGTTAAGTGAAGTAGTGGTGCGCACTTTGTCGTTTACTACAAGGGTATTGCCTTCAAAAGTAAAGCCTTGTTCTTTTAAGGCAGTTACCAAAGCAGGGTTTTCAATAGCTACTTTGTCTTTTTCTGGTTTGGGAGGTTCTGGGCTATCGCTTTTCTTGCAAGCACTGCCCAAAGCGATGAACGCTACAGCTATCATCACTTTTACTGAATGTTGGATATAATTTCTCATACAAAAATGTATTTGTAAAATGAATTAGTTTGAAATTTGGTGCAAAGGTATAAATATTATTTAGAATAGTGATAAAGAGCGTATAAAATATGTATTATTTCTTACAGCTATAGTAAGCAGGTAATAAACAATAGTTGATTATGAGTTAGATTCACTTACATTTTTTTACAAAACTATTTGCTAATATCTAAATTTGTACTACCTTTGCCCTTACAAATCATTATTTACGAATAACCAATAAATAAAAATACCAATATGGATATCCAAGGACGAATCATCAAAATTACACCTACACAAACCGTAGGGCAAAATGGCTTCCAACGCCGCGATGTTATAATTATGACCGAGGAACAATACCCTCAGTACATCCCATTTGACTTTGTACAGGAAAAATGTGCGCTACTCGATAACTTTCAAGAAGGACAAATAGTGCGCATCAGTTTCAATATTCGCGGTCGTGAGTGGGTAAACCCTCAAGGAGAGACCAAATACATTGTAAACTTACAAGGATGGCGTATCGAAAATGCCGAAATGGCACAAAACTATCCTCCGCAAGGGCAAACTTATCCACAAGGCTATGGGCAACCTGCTTACCCTCCACAAGGATATGCACAACCACAATACCAACAGGCGCCTCCTCAATATCAGCAAGCAGCCCCTCAGTACCAACAACAAGTACCTCCTCAATACCCACCTCAAGCGCCTCAACAGCAATTTCAGCCTACTCCACAGCAGGCTTTTGGCACTCCTCCAGTACAAAATGCTCCCGTGGCTCCTGCTGAACCCGAAGACGATCTACCATTCTAAGAATGATATACTTAATAAACGATGAAACGCCTTTTCCTTCCCCCGATACCGCTTCGGAGGAAGGAATTGTGGCTTTTGGAGGTTCTCTCTCCCCTACCCGACTCATAGAAGCCTATTCTCAAGGCATTTTTCCTTGGTATAATGAGGGGGAACCTGTACTATGGTGGTGTCCCGACCCTCGCTTTGTGCTTTTCCCCGAAAAACTGCATATTGGCAAAAATATGCGCAAACTCCTCCGCAAAGCATCTTATCGCGTTACCTACAACCGTTGTTTTACCGAAGTGATGCGGCAATGCGCTACAGTGCCCCGCAAAGACCAACACGGCACTTGGATTCACCCCGAACTCATAGAAGCCTATACAACCCTCCATCAGCAAGGTATTGCACATTCGGTAGAGGTATGGCAAGACGAAACCCTTGTAGGCGGCTTATACGGACTTCAAATCGGCAAAATTTTCTGTGGAGAAAGTATGTTTAGCAAGCAGCCCAATGCCTCACAGTACGGTTTTATCACCTTCCTGCAAGCCCACCCTCATATCGCCCTAGTAGATTGCCAAATTCACAGTGAATATTTAGAAAGTTTAGGCGCCGAAGAAATCCCAAGAGCAACATTTTTAAAATTATTAACCATCAATCATTAAAAGTACAGATTCGCGTTTCACATACCCAACTGCGCCAACTAGCTGATTTTGTGCGAGGCTTTTAATTCACCTCAGGTGAAAAATTCGTGAGATAATACAAAACAAAGACTTTTATACAATCCCAAATTCGTGAAAATTCGTGAAATTCGTGGGGGCTTTTCACCCATTTTACCCCACAATCCGTGTAATCCGGCAGCGCCAGCTGCCAATCCGTGCGATAAAAGAAATTTATCCGTGTCGCAATCCGTGTAATCCGCGTAATCAGTGGGAGACTTTTACTTCACCGTCAGGTGAAAAATTCGTGGGAGCTTTTCTCTATGCAGCGCCAGCTCACCGACTTTGTACACGTTTTTCTACATCGTTAAAACACAATTGATATGAATGAACCATTAGATATTATATTAAAATCTGTCAGAAAGGTAGCGTGGAGAACACTAAAGGATCGTTTAGGCTTTATAGATTACAATATAACTGATATATTGAACAACCTTATTGATGATGATCCACACAAAAGAAATATCGCTTATTGGAAGTTAGACAACCATATTGTTATACAAGGAGGTCTATCCGAAAGCTGTTTTTATATACTGCCTTTTCTTAATGAATTGGTAACCATTACAAACAACAGACTTGAACTCCTAAATATTATTTTTGAAATATTCAATGGTAACGACAGAAATGCGCAAGGTGAGCATATAATAATTAAATATAATACTGAAATAGAACCGTTTGAGCATTTTATTCCTATTTCAGTAGGGAGGGAAGCCCCTCTTTTACCCTCAATTATAACCTATATGGAAGCTAACAAAAGTGTTTATCTAAAATTGCTGAATGATATATCTTCTGTCGAAGAACTTGAAACGCTTTTGTATATTATTTTATGTTTTAAAAGAGATCCTTTTATCAAAGAATGCTTTTATTCAGCAAAAAATAATGAAAAAAATAGTATATATAATGAAATTTTTGAAGGTTTTATAGCCGATATTGACGAAGTGCATTCTCTTTAGAAATTAAAAAAGTAAAACTATTTATGGATAATATAGTAGATTGGTTTGAAGATGAAAGAAATTGTAGATAGTGTGTTATAATGAAATATATGTTTTATCCCCCTAAAAAAATAATGAGTGACTTTTTGTATATAATAGTACTCACTCTTTTAGTAATAAAAATATTTTTTGCTTATTTAGAAAGTGATAACTTTCTCAGCACTAAATTTTTATCATACCTATTCTCTATCAAACCTGATATTGTAGAGTTCACAAGCAATTTTTCTATTAAATACTTGATCAAACTGTGTTTTTTACTTATTTGGGTTTCGTGTTTGCATTTTATTGTTTTTAAAGCAATGAAGTATATATTTGAAAAGTGCCATATTAGCAACTTTAGTTACTATATTATTCCCATAGTAGTATTTGTATGGCACTATTATTTTCCTATGTTAATGATGATTATTTTTCTAACATTTAATGAGTATGTTAGTGCTAGAGAAGTTTTAGAATTTTGTATAAACCCTTTTTTATGGGTACAATAATTCTAATAATTCACTGTTAAGTGAAAATCCCTATTTTACATACCAGCCTACCAGCTCGCTGATTTTGTAGGCGTTTTATAGCCGATATTCTTTTTAAAAATTGTAGATAGTGTGTTATATGAAAGAAATAGAATTGTTTAGACATATAAAGGACTGCATCGGTATGTTTGTACCCGATAGTACTTATAGTAACTATGTATCTCTTATTATTGGCTATGATTTAGCTAAAGATAATATATTGTTAGAGGGGTTTAGCGAGTGGTTAGCTTCTAAATACAAATTACCTACTAACTTTGCCTTTTCTCAACAAATTAAATATTACCTTTTTAAAAAAGATTTCACAAAGACTTTAACTAAAGAAGATGAAATGCTTTTAATCCATTGTTTGTATGAAAAGCTAGTAGAGTTTTGGGAAGAAAACAACAAAATCTAAAGAATACTCTGATTATTCATTATGAAAATAGATGATAAACTACTAAAAGACTCCCTAATTACCCAGTAGTTTAGATGTTTATATAACAGATGTAAATTTAGATGCTATGATTTGTTTAACAAGCGAAGATAATGTAATTATCAGTGGCAAAAATCCTTTTACTCGTTAAAATCCCAAAGTAGAGGGGTAGTTAATTTATGGAATATATCCTATCTGTTTGAAGCAAACACCCCCTCTTTTTTCTTTAGAAGATAGGAATATTTTTAGAAATAAGGAATATTCAACAAACACCAATTTATCTAAATAAAAATGGATATATTAGAAATAGAGAAAATAATAAAAAACTTTTTAGACTTTAGCTTTATAGGACTTTCTTTTAAACTTCCCATTTATACAGAAGGTGATTTTTATATTATAGGAGTTGATTACGAGGATAAAATAGGGGTTAACCATAACAACCATTCTGTTTATTCCCTATCAGAGAGTACTCTTTTTATAAATTCGTCCTTAAACCAACTTATAGATTGCTTGCTATTTTTTACTAAAAACTTTGATTTTCAGGAAGAGTACAGCGATACATTACGCTCGGAAAAGCTAAAAACTATAAAAAGACATTTTTTAAAAATAGATACTCCTTGTTTGGATCAAAATACTTGGTGGAGTTATATCTTAGAACAAGTAGAGGAGGGGATATTATAACAATTAACAACTTATTTATAACAAACTATGAAAGAAAAATTATTTATATGGTTTATGACTACAACACGCTGGAGGGCAGGGGTACCCCAGTTCTTTTACAATGCTGAGTTATCGGATTTAGAAAATCCTACTAATTCTGATTGGAAATATATGAAAAATATCCCTTCTCAGATGCTTCTTACCTATAAAAACAAAGGAAATGTTAGGTTTGACTGGGTTTTCTATAGAAATAGAATAATGGTTGTCTCAGAAGAGTTTTTATCTTTTTTATCAGCGTATTGGGGGGAAAATCGTTATGTAGTATCTCCTTGTTTGGTGCAACACTCGAAAGGAGTATCTTGCTCGGATAAGTCCTACTTTGTTCTTTTCCTTTTAGAGGTGGATAATTCCTCTTTTATCGTAGAAGAAGAAGGGAAAAAACGTATGGCGGGTAATCGTTTCGAATATCTATACCCGAATATAACTATAAAAGATCAGAGAAAAGGCGTGTTCTATTACGATAGGATAGCTTACGAACAAGGTTTATTATTCACGGAAGAGACAAAAGATATTGTTTTGAGTTCATTCTATAAACCTGAGATTTATTTGATAGAAGATTTTCCTACAGCTTATAACAATATGAATAAAAAAGAAGAGTTTTTACCCTCCCCCCTATAGTACATTATGAAAAAATGGAATTATTTTTATGAGAAAATAAGAGATGAATTATTGCAAATAGATAGTGATTTCAACACTCCTTATCTTTCTATATTACAGAAAAACACCTTATTATTAGAAGATTGGGTGTTAAGAAGTAATTTAGCTAATTATAAAGCAATATATCTAAATTCTAATTTGCAGGGATTTAATAAAATGGTATTTTTGCCATTTCATTTTAACTTTGATTGGTGTTCCATAAAACAAGAAGTTTATTATTCAACAAGAAAAAAGCCATCAACCTTTGATAGTTTTATTTCAGATCTTTATTATTTGTTTGACTTTTTATTGTCCTATAATAGTCTTATAGAATGCCCAACCTACAAAGATAACGAATTATATTATCGCAAATTTAATGGAGAAGTAATTTATGAATGTAAATTTCCTCCTATGTTATATGATTTAACTTTTAATGTCATTACAACATTTATTTCTATAGACTATTGTGAGAGAGAAATATTAGAAGAAAAAGGATTTTATAGAGGATAAAAAGGTTTATAGTTATTATCCTAACAGCTTGTAGCTCTATTACACTAAACAGTTTTTAATAAAATTAAAAGAATTATGTCGCAATTTCATAGCGTTGTAAATGAATTTGATACTTTATTTTAAATCATAGGTTAGAAAGAATGAAATATTAAAAATATGAATTACAATGATGAAATAAAATCAGGAACATCTGTTGCAGGATTTCATATAGGCAAGAATATAAACTCATACCTTCCCCATTTGTATTTGCAAGAAGTAGAAGTGGATAGAGTTATATTCAGCAAAGGCAAAAGCAATGAAATACATCGCTATATTATCGACAAGAATATAAAAATCAATACCTCTGAAAAAGGAGAGATTCTCAATATTTCTTGCACTAACACCTATTATGGCAAGTACAAAGATATTCTTTATTTAGGCATTACAGTACAAGAAGTTATTAGTAAAACAGATAAACAAGTAATAATGTTTGATTCTTTATTCGTCAATCAGGATTATGGCTTTTGCTTTGTTTTGCCATATCCTTATAATGATATTGATTATATATCCCATTTGCCAAAGGATTTAGTTTTAAAGGAATTTATGGTCGGTCGATTTGAAAAATGGTTTAGGAAATGAATTAAATATGCTGTTAAGGTTCATTTACCAATTCATAAAACAAATATTTTACAAGTATGAAAATAAAAGCAATTAACAAAGGTAGTGAAGCAAAAGCCCTTGCTTTTCAGGAGCTTTTAGGCTTTACCTTGCCCGATGATTATTTTAATTTTTTAGCCCAAAATGACGGTGCTACCATTGATGAAGCCTATTTCTATGTAAAGGATATAGAGGAATACATTATGTTTGAACTTTTCTACGATATAAAAGAATGTATAGAAACCTATGAAGAGTTCAGTGAGGATTTTCCGAGCAAAAGTCTTGTCATCGGGTCAGATCCAGGAGGGGGGATGCTTCTTTTAGTAACCACAGACGTAGGTGATTTCTCCAAAGGGATTTATTTCTATGACCATTCTCACTTTTTTGAGGCTTCCAATAGCGATTGTAATACCTACTTTATATGCGATACATTCAGCGAGTTTATAACTATTTTAGAGCATACCACTTTGCCATAATTAGGTAATAAACCCTCAATATTTTCAAAAAATAGCATCAAATTAAAATGACAGAAGAAGCGCGAACAGAAGCATTAAGTCAGCTTATCTATAAGTGTGCTAAAGAAGCATTCTTGGAATTGTTTAAGAACAAGGAACATTATTACAATTGTGTATTACTTGCTCCTGCCGAGGGCTATGCACCTATTTTATCAGCTTGGTCTTATGAAGCATTAGAAAGAGAGATACCTAAACATCCCAAAGAAGAAATTTGGTTATACAAATGGAACTTTGCCGATTCGCCTTATTACGCTTTTGGTGAAGAATATTTCAAGCCTGTTCAAAGTTTGTTAGATACTTATCCTAGTATTTTTGATATGGAAGACGAAGATGAAATAGAGCGAGAGTTTGAACTAAGAATCTCGGCAATGGTACAAGCGATGCAAAAATTGGATCAGGAAGGTGTTTTCTCAATCAATCAGCCGAGAGAGCAAGTTTATATCAACGTTGAGTGTATTCCTAACGACAATTCTGATGTAGATAGAGCCCTTTTACTCAATGAAGCAAAGAACATTCAAGAATGGTTAAAAGATAATCCCAAAGTAGAGGAATAATACTATTTATTATAAAACACAAAGATTAGAATAAATTATAGCTCCTCCCAAAGAGGATTTTAATAGTTAAATATACGTCTAAAGTGCGAGGCTTTTAATTCACCGTCAGGTGAAAAATTCGTGAGATAATACAAAACAAAGACTTTTATACAATCCCAAATTCGTGAAAATTCGTGGGCTTTTCTCTATACTGCACCAGCCCGCTGACTTTGTAGCCGTTTTTCTACATCGTTAAAACACAATTGATATGAATGAACCATTAGATATTATATTAAAATCTGTCAGGGAAGTAGAGTGGAGAACGCTAAAGGATTGTTTAGGCTTTATAGATTACAATATAGCTGATATATTGAACAACCTTATTGATGATGATCCACACAAAAGAAATATCGCTTATTGGAAGTTAGACAACCATATTGTTATACAAGGAGGTATATCCGAAAGCTGTTTTTATATACTACCTTTTCTTAATGAATTGGTAACCATTACAAACAACAGACTCGAACTCCTAAATATTATTTTTGAAATATTCAATGGTAACGACAAAAATGCGCAAGGCGAGCATATAATAATTAAATATAATACTGAAATAGAGCCGTTTGAGTATTTTATTCCTATTTCAGTAGGGAGGGAAGCCCCTCTTTTACCCTCAATTATAACCTATATGGAAGCTAACAAAAGTGTTTATCTAAAATTGCTGAATGATATATCTTCTGTCGAAGAACTTGAAACGCTTTTGTATATTATTTTATGTTTTAAAAGAGATCCTTTTATCAAAGAATGCGTTTATTCAGCAAAAAATAATGATAAAAATAATACATATGATGAAATTTTCGAGGGTTTTATAGCCGATATTGAAGAAGTGCATTCTCTTTAGAAATTAAAAAAGTAAAACTATTTATGGATAATATAGTAGATTGGTTACAAAATTGGACTATGAGTCAAATAGATGGAGATTGGGAGCACGAGCTTGGAGTATCTATCAAAATGTTAGACAATCCGGGGTGGCTCTTATCCGCTGATATAAGTAATTATGGCGATTTTTTAAAAGCAAGCAAACCTTGGGGCAGAGACAATGATAAGGATTGGATAGATTTTGAAATAAAAATAATTGCTAAGACTTATGTCTACATTGAAATTTTTGGCGACATCAACAAGCTGAATAAAATACTTTACTCTTTTAAAGCGATTATTGAAGAATTAGAAGAAATAGAGAAAAAGGGAAAAGGAATCCTTACAGCCAATAGAATAAAAGAAATTGTAGATAGTTTGTTATAATGAAATATATGTTTTATCCCCCCAAAAAAATAATGAGTAACTTTTTGTACATAATAGTACTCACTCTTTTAATACTAAAAATATTCTTTGCTTATTTAGAAAGTAATAGCTTTTTCAGCACTGAATTTTTATCATATCTATTCTCTATTAAACCTGATATTGTAAAATTTATAAATAAATTCTCTATTCACTACTTAGTAAAACTATCTTTTTTACTTATTTGGGTTTTTTGTTTGCATTTTATTATTTTCAAAATAATCAAGTATATATTAAAAAAATGCAATATTAGTAGCTATAGTTACTATGTTTTTCCTATAGTAATATTTCTATGGTATTATTATTTTCCTATGATAATGATTGTTATTTTCCTAACATTTAATGAATATGTTAGTGCCAAAGAACTTTTGGAATTTTGTATAAACCCTTTTTTATGGGTACAGTAATTCTAATAATTCACCGTCAGGTGAAAATTCGTGAAAATTTGTGTTTCACATACCTAGCTGCCAATCCCTCCACACCATCTTTGTTAATTCTTAATTGTCAATTGTTAATTGAATAATCTCTTCTCATTAGAAAAAACTTTTTGATTTCCACTAAAAAATCATTACCTTTGTCAGCGTATTACCTTTTAAATTCCTAAACAGATGAAATTTTACTTGTTACTAATGGCTTTTTCACTCTTTTTTTGCTCTACCAAAGAACAGAAAAGCGACAAAAATACCATAGAGAAAGCACAAAAATCCAATGAAAATGAAATCTTAAAGATTAAATATTTTTATGTAGAACCTGAGATCCCTATAAATATCGACAAAGATGAACTAGAAATAGTTGAAGTTACTAAAAGCAGATTTCTAATCTATGAACAGATTTACAACAAGGGAGTTCTTAAAGATTCCATCATAGTGGATATCCCTTTCAGAGCTGATACTCTATTTTCATCAATACCTCAAACATATCTCAATAATGCTAAAGCATATCCTTTTTTGAATTTCAAATTCTTTCGTGATTATCCTTACGAATGTTTCTATATTTTCAGACAAAGAGATACTATCGAATGGCATATTGCTGATGAACTACTTCCTGAAGATTTTGTTTTTTACAAAAATTTTAAAGAATTCCGATTGGAACAATTAAGTAAGAGAACTAAATAGATGGTAAAAAATGCATATATTGGGCTAAAAAGGATGTTGCCGAGATGTCTTTTTTGTAAGCTCTAATGAAGAAAAAGTTCTAAATAATGAAACTATATAAAATTGTATTTTTATTTTGGATTTACAATATCTTTGCGATATTTCAGTTTTCTTGGATGGCTGGAAATTGGTTTGATACAGAAAATCTGATGCAACGATTGGATTATGAAATATACAAACCACCTTTGTGGCAATATCAAGTGTATTACATATTGTTTGGGGTGTATGTAGTGATTTGTTCTTTGTTATTATACCTTTGGCAAAAGAAGATAAGAGATGCTGATAGGGCAATCATTGTTTGGGTGTTACATATTGTATGGGTATTATTTTTTATATTAGGCTGGATAATTGCTATTTAAAAATATGTTTTTGTTCTACAACACTTGCGAAGCTATAAATCTTTTATTACAATATGGGTCAAGAGTTGAAAAATAATAATCCTTGATTAACAGAATGTTGTTGCTTTTACATCGCATCTCTCTCTTTGAAGGAAGTCCGCGAGAGAGGTGGATGTTTTAAATCCGATGATGGTAACACTTTGCAGAGCTAATTGTTCATTAACTATTAACCTTTTATTCTTCTGAAATACCGTAAATTTCATTTAAACACGCTTTAAATTCTGCTTTAGAATGAATTTCTTTCTCAAAAAGGACTGTTCCATTATCTGCACTCAAAGTGATGTATTTCCCTTCTGGTCCTCTTCTATAAGGTGCTGGAATACAAATAACATAAACAGGTTTTTGATGATTTGCTCTATGAACGTCTAACTTCAAGGAGACATCCATCAAATTGAGATGAAATTTCTGTTTGCAAATAGTTTTTAGCTCATCAATAGATATTTTATAAGGGGCATCCCAATCTTCTTCTTTAATAATCTTCCCATTTGCGCCGTAATGATAGGTCTTCCCTACAAGCATATCATAAAAAAATGTAGTGCTTTTTATAAGTTTATTACTATGGACATCATACTGATACACATACCTATAAGGGTGTACAACACTGCTGAACATTATCTGTTTTATTCGTTCGTCTATAAGTATTTGCACTTTATCATCTCCTTTTCGCAAATAAGTACTCGACCCTCCACAAAATACAGAAGTATCGGGTTGCCAATCTTTAAAACTTATTTTGCTAAAATCTTTCATTTTTTGAATCTGAAAAGGCTGGGCATTCCCTACTAAACTGAATGCTAACAATACTAAAAATAGGGTAACTTGTTTCATCTTTCTAATGTTTTTTAACCAAAAATTCGTGCGACGAGAAAACACACCACTATCCCATAGAGCACAGGCAACAGGGTAGCAATAAGTGTCCATTTCTTGCTGTGGGTTTCTTTGTAAATAGTGTAGATAGTCGTACTACAAGGGTTGTGTAACAAGCTGAAAAGCATTAGATTTACAGCCGTGAGGAGTGTCCATCCACCAGCGTGTAGCAATACGCCCACTTGTGAGGTGGAGGCTTCCATAAGTACACCAGCTCCCTCGCCTACTGCTGTTTGCCCTAATACCATAGTGGTGAGCATTAGCACCGTAGGGATTACAATTTCATTGGCGGGAATAGCAACGATATAGGCGAGCAAAATCACTCCGTTCAAACCTATAAACACACCTATAGGGTCTAAGCCTTGTATAAGCCAAAGCGCAATGGGTTGCTGGGCTATTTGCAAGTTGCATATCAGCCATATCACTGCTCCTGCAGGGGCAGCAAACACAATAGCACGCCAAAGTACGATAAGGGTTCTATCAATAACTGAGGTGTAGAGTGTTTGAAAAAAACGCGGCGGACGATATGGCGGCAATTCCAATACAAAAAATGATGATTCTCCTTTGAGGAGGGTCTTGCTCAACAGCCACGAGGTGAGGAATGAAAATACTATGCCCAACACTGCTATGCCTATCACAGCGAGCATCGCAACTGTACCGCTCCACTGCTTGGGAACTAATGCCCCAATGAACAAGGTCGCAATAAGTATTTGGGTAGGCCAACGCCCATTGCAAAGCGAGAAGTTATTGGTGATAATGGCTATCAGTTTCTCACGCGGACTGTTGATAATACGTGTCGCTACTACCCCTGCAGCATTACAGCCAAAGCCCATACTCATTGTGAGGGCTTGTTTGCCGTGAGCGCCCGCGGTGCGGAAGAGCTTGTCGAGATTGAAAGCCACACGTGGTAAGTAACCAAAATCTTCAAGAAGAGTAAACAAAGGGAAGAATATCGCCATTGGGGGCAACATCACCGAAATCACCCACGTGGTGGCTAAATACACCCCATCGATGAGGAAACCGCTGAGCCACCAAGGAAAGTGCAAGGCATTAGCTCCATTTTTCAAAAGCGGATAAAGCCACCCTACAAACACATCCGAAAGCCATTGTGAAGGATAATTAGCTCCGATGATAGTAATCCACAACACGCCTGCCAACAGCAAAAACATAATAGGAAAACCCCAAATTTTATGCGTAACTACCCTATCAATCGCACGATCGATACGGAAAGAACGCGCCGAAAAATCAGTACTCACCGAAGCGTTAATCAGCTTCGTAGCTTCAGCGTAAATTGCCTCTACCAAATCATTGCGGTAGGTATCGCCTAAAATCTTGTGATACTCATCGGCTATACGCAGCACTCGTGCTTGTTTTTCGGGATTATTTTCAGCTGAAAAAGTGCCTGCCATAACCCCTTTTTGCACGCTCTCATCACCTTCAATGAGTCGCATAGCAAGCCAACGAGTATTTGGCAATTCGGGATTGAGTTCAGAAAGTGCCGATTGCAGTTCAGCAATAGCTTCAGCATTTTCTTTAGGAAGATCTATATAAGTCTGTTTTTTGGTTTGAAATTTACCGCTTACCACTTCTTCAATAGCAAAAAGCAAATCGGCAATCCCTTCTTTAGTACGTGCTGAAGTCGCCACCACAGGAATACCCAAATCGCGAGAGAGTGTACGGGTATCTATCGTGATATGATGGCGGCGTGCTTCGTCCATCAGGTTGAGGCAAAGCACAGCTTTATCAGTGATTTCAAGTATTTGCAATGCCAAGCTGAGGTTGCGCTCTAATCGACTTGCATCTACTACTATCACAGTTACATCGGGTTTGCCAAAGAGGATAAAATCGCGCGCTACTTCCTCGTCTTCTGAGGTAGAGAGCAGCGAATATGTACCTGGCAGGTCGATAATGCGGTAACGCTGGTCGTGAAAGGAAAAACTCCCCTCAGCGCGGGTAACGGTTTTGCCAGGCCAGTTGCCCGTATGCTGACGCAACCCTGTGAGCGCGTTGAAAACGGTACTCTTGCCCGTGTTAGGATTCCCCGCAAGGGCGATAGTATAGTGGTAAGCGCCCGCCTCCTCGCCTAAAGGTTTTAAGGAAGCTGAAGGATTAAGAGCACAAGTATCACAAATATTTTTCATAGTCGTAGTACAACAAGCCGTTAAATAGCTCGTTTGATTTATTCTTTTTTATTTATCTCTATTACTACACTTTGCCAAAGTTTCAGATTTTAGCAAAGTTGATTAGCTTGATTATTAATTATTTTTTTGAACAACCCCTATCCTCTATCCCTTGTTTCCTGTTACTTGTTATCTGTTACCTGAATCAGCACACAAAGTGCATCACTCTTGCGCAAAGCAATTTGGGTATGATGAATAGTATAAGCAATCGGGTCGGCAAGCGGACTCACATTTTCTATCTTAATTTTTGAGCCGCGCACAAAGCCTAAATCGAGTAAGCGTTGTCGCACTTCTTGTCGGCATTCAGGGGCAAATCCCACAATAACAGCTGTTTGTCCTATTTTTAAAGAGGCTAAAGTAAGAGTCATAAAAGGTTTATATAATTCAAAATATATTTTTAGACGAGCAAAATTACAAACTTTTAATGAATTGACAAAATATTTTTAGAAGCAAAATTGCTAATCGACAAATTTGCTAATTGACAAATTATTCTTACCTTTGGCGCATTATTTGCAATCTTTTTACTAAAACAATTAGAATGAAAAAAATATATTACCTTTCACTACTCAGCTCTCTATTACTTTTTACGGCTTGTGACCGCACCTCTAAAACCGAAAAAACTACTGCCTCTTCCACTACCGAAGCCCCTAAACCTCCCGTGTATGAGTTTGGCTTCAACCTCAACGACTACAACATTGTGAAAGACACCCTCAAACAAGGCGATACTTTTGGCAAACTCCTTGAAGAACAGCATATCGGTGCAAACGAAATCCATCATATTACCGAGGTAACTAAGGAATTTATCAAACCTAAGGATTTCCGCGTAGGGCATCCTTATGCTTTTTTATTCGACAAAAAACACCCCGATACACCTCATAGCTTCGTCTATCAACCCGACATTGTAAATTATATCGTAGTGCGACTCACCGATTCTATCCACGCTTATAACGCTGAACGAAAAGTTTCTATAAAAGAAAAAGCTATAAAAGGTGAAATTGAAAACAACCTTACTGTCGATGCACAAAATGCTGGAATTAGCCAAAATGCTACCTATCAATTAGGTCAAATATTCGATTATACTATCGACTTCTTCCGCTTGCAAAAAGGCGATAAATTCAAAATTATTTACGACGAACGCTATGTAGACGACACCATCTATGCAGGTGTTGAAAAAGTAAAAGCCGCTTATTTTGAATGGGGAGGTAAGGCGTATTACGCTTTCAATTTTACCACCGATTCTATCAAAGGTACAAATGGCTATTACGACGAGAACGGCAATATGATGAAACGTATGTTCCTAAAATCACCTTTGGATATCTTCCGTATTACTTCTAAATTTGGAATGCGTTTTCACCCTGTGCTTCACCGTATGAAAGGGCACTTCGGCACTGATTATGCCGCTCCTGCGGGTACCCCTATACGCGTAACTGCTGCAGGTACCGTGATAGAAGCAGGCTATAGTTCAGGCAATGGTAACTATGTGAAAGTGCGCCACAACAATATGTATACAACACAGTACTTACATATGTCAAAAATCTTAGCCCGTAAAGGGAAACACGTAGCTCAAGGTGAAGTGATTGGACTGGTAGGAAGTACCGGTTTAGCCACAGGCCCTCACGTATGTTATCGCTTCTGGAAAAATGGTGTGCAAGTAGACCCCTTGAAAGAAAAACTACCTGACTCGGTGCCTATAGAGGCCAAGCTAAAAGCAAAGTATTTAGAGTTTATCAAACCACTGAAAGAACAATTGGATAAATTAGGAAATTAAGTGGCTTAGCTATTATGAAACCTACTGAATTTAGATATTTTGACTTATTAGAAGAGGAGAAAATACCTACATACAAAATCTTCGGTATAGAAGCGTTTCAAAAAGAGATTGAGTTATTAGCATCACGTCCTAAAGTAATGTTGTTAGAAGGTAAGAAAGGGCTTTTGACCGATACAAAGGGAAAAACATTAAAGGAGTTACTTTCTTTTTTTGAAGGTAAAGATTATCACACTTATTACCAGCTGATGAGCCCTAAGGAGTATGTTGATATACCGATGGATAAAGAATCGGTTTTTATTGTTGTCTTAGACAAAATGAGTATAAAACAGCAGGAAGTGTTTCAGTTTCCAGAAAGAATGCCAACAAGTCGTACTATTAATGATTTTTTGGAAAAAGGTAAACAATGGGATTGCTATTATGTAGAGCTCAGTTCGGCTTTTTCAATAGAATTGATGAGAGAAATGAAGTGTAAAGATACTCTTTACCAAATAAAATCATCAAAAGTATATGCCCTATTGCCTAATGCTAGTATATCATTACAAATGAGTGTTATAAAAAATACTTTTGTACGAGATGATTTTGGCATTCGTAGGCTTACTCCTCGAGAGATTTTCAATTTTCAGGGGTATTCAAAAAAATATGTTCTACCAAAGATTAGCGATACCCAATTATACACTCAAGCTGTTAAAAGTCCTAATTTGCCATTAATAAAAAGACTAAAAGAAGCAATAGATAGAGTATTTCTTTAAGACAAGTTATTTTTCGTGTTTTGCGATTATTTTATACCTTTGCACTCTGAAACACAATTTATAATTAATAACTGATAACTAACAACTAATATAATTATACTAAAAATGTTAAAAAATAGTAATCCAACACAAACCAATGCTTGGAAAGCATTGCAAAAACATTTTACTGAAGTAAAAAACCGCCATACGCTTTCTCTATTCGAGAAAGACCCTGCTCGCGGTGAAAAATTCACTATCAAATGGCACGACTTTTACGTAGATTATTCTAAAAACCGCATCGATGAGGAAACTATGAAACTCCTCGTGCAACTCGCTGACGAATGTCACCTTAAAGATGCTATCGAAAAGTACTTCGGTGGCGACCTTATCAACAACACCGAAAAACGTGCGGTTTTGCACACCGCCCTTCGCGCGCCCGAAAATAGCGTGATAAACGTAGATGGCAAAAACGTAATGCCCGAAGTAGTAGCTGTAAAACACAAAATCAAACAGTTCAGCGAAGAGGTCATCAGTGGCAAACGCAAAGGTTATAGCGGTAAAGCCTTTACCGATGTGGTGAACATTGGTATTGGCGGGTCTGACCTCGGTCCGGCAATGGTAACTGAGGCGCTTAAATTCTATAAGAATCACCTCAACGTACACTTCATTAGCAATGTAGATGGCGACCACGTGCTCGAAACTATCAAGCACCTCAACCCCGAAACTACCTTGATAGTGATTGTGTCTAAAACATTCACTACCCTCGAAACCCTTTCTAATGCGCTTACTGTAAAAGAATGGTTCCTCAAATCGGGTAGCGAAAAAGATATTGCTAAACACTTTGTAGCAGTATCTACTAACTTGCAAGAAATCGATAAATTCGGCATCGACCCTGATAATGTATTCCCTATGTGGGACTGGGTAGGCGGACGCTTCTCGTTGTGGAGTGCCGTAGGCTTGAGCATCGCTCTATCAGTAGGTTATGACAATTTTGATAAGTTGCTCAAAGGAGCTCACGCTATGGATGAGCATTTC
The DNA here is from genome assembly GCF_016806945.1 of Capnocytophaga genosp. AHN8471. NCBI lineage: Bacteria > Pseudomonadati > Bacteroidota > Flavobacteriia > Flavobacteriales > Flavobacteriaceae > Capnocytophaga > Capnocytophaga genosp. AHN8471. Next base: position 9,903 of record NZ_JAESPJ010000001.1, on the reverse strand, counting down.
CGCACTGCTCCGTTTGAGAAGAATATTCCAGTAGTATTGGCATTGCTCAGCGTGTGGTACAACAACTTCTACGGAGCCGAAAGTCAAGCGATCATTCCTTATACTCAGTATTTGCACCGCTTAGCGGCTTACCTACAACAAGGTATAATGGAAAGTAATGGTAAACAAACCGACCGTGATGGCAACCCTGTAAGTTACCAAACAGGGGTAATCATCTGGGGTGAACCAGGAACCAACTCTCAACACGCGTTCTTCCAACTCATCCACCAAGGTACTAAATTGATACCTACTGATTTCATTGGCTTTAAACACTCATTGCACGGCAATACCGACCACCACAACAAGCTAATGGCTAACTTCTTTGCACAAACTGAAGCCCTCCTCAAAGGTAAAACCGAAGCTGAAGTGCGTAAAGAAATGGGTGACAAGGTAAACGAAGCGTTAGTGCCTTTCAAAGTGTTTACAGGTAACCGCCCTACAACCTCTTTCCTCATCGATAAACTCACCCCTGAAAGTTTAGGTAGCCTTATCGCTATGTATGAGCACAAGATATTTGTAGAAGGTGTGATTTGGAACATCTACAGTTACGACCAATGGGGTGTAGAGCTCGGCAAACAGTTGGCAAGCAAAATCCTTAAAGACCTTGCCGCTACCGAACTCTCTGCTCACGACAGTTCCACAACCAATTTATTAAAACAATTCAAAAAATAGAAATCTAATTATGAATGACGAGTTACGAATGACAAAACTTTCGTAATTCGTCTTTCGTAATTCGTAATTACAAATGATTCACATTAGAACAGCCGAAGAAATAGAACTACTACACCAAGCTGCCCAAGTAGTATCACGCACTTTGGGGATAATGGCTAAAGAAGTAAAACCAGGGGTAACCACCCTATATTTAGATAAAATCGCCGAAGAGTACATCCGCAGTCAAGGGGCTATCCCAGGATTTTTGGGTTTGTATGGCTTTCCTAATACCCTATGTATGAGTCCTAATGCGCAAGTAGTACACGGCATTCCTAACGACCGTCCGCTACAAGAAGGCGACATCATCTCAATAGACTGTGGGGCTCTGAAAAACGGTTACTATGGCGACCACGCTTATACTTTTGAAGTAGGCGAAGTAGCCCCCGAAGTAAAAGAACTATTGCGTGTAACCAAAGAATCGCTGTATATAGGTATCCGTCAGTTTCGTGCGGGCAACCGTGTAGGTGATGTAGGACACGCTATACAACAACACTGTGAGGCACACGGCTATGGAGTAGTGCGCGAACTCGTAGGACACGGCGTAGGACGCAAAATGCACGAAGACCCCGAAATGCCCAACTACGGCAAACGCGGTAATGGTAAAAAATTCAAAGACGGAATGGTAGTCGCCATAGAACCTATGATTAATATGGGCACCAAGAGCATACGCCAACTTAAAGACGGTTGGACAATCCTCACTGCCGACGGCAAGCCTTCTGCCCACTTTGAACACGATGTAGCGCTCATTGATGGCAAACCTAAATTGCTCTCCACCTTCAAGTACATATACGAAGCCTTAGGCATTAAAAGCAATGAGGAAGATGAGTTTTTGCTCAATTAGATGAATGAACACCTTTATTTCCAATATCTCTGACAATTCTGAATCTTACGTAAAGGTTTCAGAAGCTGAACTATGAAGGTTTAGGAGAGGCAAAAAAGGTATCTTTATTTCTCATAATGAGGTAATGAAAAGGATTACGAGAACTCATAGAGAAAGAAGCCTAAGAGAAAAAACCTTTGTCTATAAATTCTTACTAGAGAACTTGAAGCATATCAAAAATAATTGAATTTAAAAATACTAAAATTATGAGTACACTTATTATTAAACCACCTAAACATCTCTCATTGGAAAAGGCTAAAGCCGCTCTTGAAAATTTAGATTTTGAGATTGTTACTAATGAATACACTGAACCTTATGCAAAGGTTTCAGAAGCTGAACTACATTCTATAGATGAAGGTTTAGAAGAGGCAAAAAAAGGTGTCTTTATTCCTCATAATGAAGTAATGAAAGGATTACGAGAACTCATAGAGAATTGGAAAAATGGAAGATCTAACGATTATTTGGTTGCCAAAAGCTAAAATTCAATTGTATGATATTTCGCTGTATTGGTTAGAAAAAACTCAATCAGAAAGTTATATTCTAAAATTAGAAGCTGAAATAGCTAAAATTTGTGAAATGCTTGAGTATAATCCAAGAATAGGAACAATAGTAGATAATAGAAAGGATGTAAGAAGAGTAATTGTACTTCGTAATTTTTCAATTTTTTACCAAATTATAGAACAAAAACAAGTGATTGAAATTATATCTTTTTGGGATAACAGAAATAACCCCGAGAAGTTAAATCTCAATAGAATATAAAAATAAATGAATTATTTAAATTTATCAACAATGAAAAAAGCCTTATTTTTAGTAGCAACTGCCGTCCTTACTTTAGTTTCTTGTGGAAAGAGCGACGACAACCCAACACCTGATAACCCAAACAACCCAACACCTGATAACCCTACCCCTCCTAAAACCACAGAGGTAAAGAGGATTAAAGAGGTAAAGATTACCTATTTAAGTAGAAAAAAGAATTCTAATATCGACCCAACCTATTTTCTAAATGGGGAACCTAAATTTATTTATACTTTAAAAAATGGAGTCTTTTCTTATGAATATGATGCTCAGGGGCGCATTTCAAAATACACTTCTAATAAGGGAGGTGAACAAGTAACCTATGAATTTAGTTATCCTCAAGGAAAAATTATAGCAAATAGTGGAAAACAAAATTTTGAATTTCCTTTAGATGAGAAAGGTTACTTAAAAGAGACTGGCGGACATAATTATTTCAGCTATGACGAAAAAGGTCAGTTGTCTAAAATTAATAATAGTAAATTTATTTGGAAAGATGGCAACCTAACTGCTGAAACTTATACCTCTACTTCTTGGGAAGGAACAAAAGAAAATCGAGAAATGAGATTTTCTTACTATCCTAACGAAAATAAGAATCGCTTTTTTATTTTCAACAATGAAGAAAGAGATGAAATAGATATCTATACCACCTATTTTGATTTGCTAAATGCACTTCCGGTAGGTGTTCCCACTAAAAATATTTTGGAGTCTATCTCTAAATCTTATACGTACAAAAAGGAAAACGCATCGTATGCCACACTTATAAAATTTACTTATACCTACGATAAAGACGGCTATGTAAGTCGTATAGTCGAAAATCGTTCTGGTGATGATAACGGAGTAAGTATCTCTTCTGGTTCAATCTCAGATGAAGACATAGAAAAATTAGAAGCTCTAATTACTAAAATAAAGGCAGGTACTGTCAAAAATATGACTTACAAAGAGTTCACTAATGCCAATGGCACTTATAAGTTTAGTATCACCCATAAAGAGCACATCACCAAAGATTCTAAAGGCAAACCTATTGATGTAAAATACGAACAAGAGAGAGTCTACACCTTTTCTTATAAAGAAGAGAATGGCAAGAGAAAATATTTGGATAGAAAAGAATTGAAATTCACTAAACAAGATGCTTCTACTATTTACGAAATCAGCTATTATTAATATGAATCAAGAGTTGAAAAATAATAATCTCTGATTAACAGAATGTTATTGCTTTTGCATCGCATTTCCTCTTTGGAGGAAGTCAGCGAGTAGGCGTATAGAAGAGTATCAAAAGTAAAAAACTTAAAAATTGAATATTATGTGTTTATTAGTTTATCCTAAAACTCAAAATCAAATCAATGTACTAACTACTCTATTCAAAGAAATGAACATTGATTTTGAATACACCCCCCCTCAAGAAGAGAGCTATATCCCTAATGATCTTACTCTACAAGCTATGAAAGAAGCCGAAACTATGGCTAAAGATAAAAACAAGAAGAGCTATGCAACAGTAGAGGAATTAATAGAATCTCTTAAAAACTAACTATGGAAGAAGAAACATTTAAATATGAAATATACTATACAGGACTTTTCAAAAAGGATTTTAAAAAATTCCTTAATGATGAGACCAAAGTAAAGAAGATTACTGACACTATCACATTGTTAAAAAAAGGAGGAGTTGAGGCTCTACCTGATTATATGAGCCCCCATAAACTTACAGGTAATTATAAAGGTCATTTAGAGTGTCATATCCTACCTGATTTATTGATAATTTGGTTGCAATATGATGAGGGACAAAATGAAATTTACTTGGTAAGAGTAGGTTCCCACTCCGAATTATTTAAGAAATAGTACTAATTCATAATTAAAATAAATGTACAGAACGCATACTTGTGGAGAGCTACGACTCTCGCACGAAAAACAACAAGTAACCCTCAGCGGATGGGTACAACGCATCCGCAACAAGGGATTTATGATTTGGGTAGACCTTCGCGACCGCTATGGTATCACCCAGCTTATATTCGATGAAGAACGCACTGATAAAGCAGTCTTTGAGCAGGCGAAAACCCTCTCGCGTGAGGACGTAATTCAAATTCAAGGTACTGTGATCAAACGCGAGGCAGCCAACGCAAATATTCCTACCGGAGAGGTGGAAATCCTCGTTACAGCACTCACCTTGCTCAACCATTCCGAACTCCCTCCTTTTACTATTGAAGATAATACCGATGGCGGTGAAGACCTCCGTATGAAGTACCGCTATCTCGATATACGCCGTACCCCTGTGCGCGATAACCTTATTTTTCGCCACAAAGTGGGGATAATGGTGCGCAACTATCTATCCGAACAAGGTTTTATAGAGGTAGAAACCCCTGTACTTATTAAATCAACACCCGAAGGCGCTCGTGACTTTGTGGTGCCCAGCCGTATGAATGCTGGTGAGTTCTACGCGCTTCCACAATCACCACAAACCTTTAAGCAGCTGCTTATGGTAGGCGGATTAGACAAGTACTTCCAAATTGTAAAATGCTTCCGTGATGAAGACCTTCGCGCCGACCGTCAGCCGGAGTTTACCCAGATAGACTGCGAGATGTCGTTTGTAGAGCAAGAGGACATTATCCAGACCTTTGAAGGATTGGCAAAACACCTCCTCAAAGAACTCAAAGGCTTAGAGTTCGGGGCTTTCCCTCGTATGACCTACGCCGAGGCGATGAAAACTTATGGCAACGACAAACCCGATATCCGTTTCGGTATGAAATTCGGCGAACTCAACGACCTCGCGCAACACCGCGATTTCAAGATATTCAACGAAGCCGAATTAGTAGTAGGTATTGCCGTTCCTGGTGCCAACAGCTACACCCGCAAAGAAATTGATGCTTTGGTAGAATGGGTAAAACGTCCGCAAGTAGGCGCTTCCGGAATGGTGTATGTAAAGTGTAATGAAGATGGTAGCTTCAAATCATCAGTAGATAAATTCTATAACGAGGACGACCTCAAGGCGTGGGCAGAGCGCACTGGCGCCAAAGCAGGCGACCTTATCTGTATTCTTTCAGGCAAGGCAAACAAAGTACGCGGGCAACTCAGCGCCCTCCGTATGGAACTCGCTGAGCGCCTCGGCTTGCGCAAACCTGATGAATATGCCCCACTTTGGGTAGTAGATTTCCCACTTTTGGAGTGGAGCGAAGAGGAAGAACGTTTCTTTGCAATGCACCACCCTTTCACCTCGCCTAAACCTGAGGATATTCCGTTACTTGATACCGACCCAGGTGCTGTACGTGCCAATGCTTATGACCTCGTGCTCAACGGCAATGAAGTAGGCGGTGGTTCTATACGTATCTTCAACCAAGAGTTACAAGCCAAGATGTTCCAGCTATTAGGCTTTACCCCTGAGCAGGCACAAGCACAATTTGGCTTCTTGATGAACGCCTTCCGATACGGAGCTCCTCCTCACGGTGGTTTGGCTTTTGGCTTTGACCGATTAGTAGCACTTCTCGGCGGACAAGAAACCATACGCGACTTTATCGCTTTCCCTAAAAACAATAGCGGTCGCGATGTGATGATTGATGCCCCTTCGCCTATTGATGAGGCACAACTGAAAGAACTCAATATTCAATTGACAATTAACAATTGATAATTGACAAAAAGGCTGTCGCAAAGTAAATTTGCGACAGCCTTTGTTGTTTTTGTGAAAAATAATATTACTTTTGCAATGTAAAACGCTAAAAATAAAATGTATATGAAACAAGTTTTAAAAGCAGTAGGCTTAGTGCTCTTACTACTCACCTCTTGTAGCAAAGACGATTCTAACCCTAACAATGGAAACGGAAATGGGAACGGTAACGGCAATGTTACCCCACCCGTTGAACAAAAAGCAATTGTGATCACTTCGTATAGCAAAAACTACGGCTATGCAGGTGATAGCGTGGATATTTTAGGCGAAAATTTCCCTAAAAAAGAACAATGTAAAGTAACTTTTGGAAATACTGAAGCTACTATCACCTCAGTTTCAGCCGATGGCAAGAAACTCACCCTTGTATTACCCCGCAGTAGTACCTATTTGCCAGAGTTGAAATTCTACTTTGGCGAAAAAACTGTGGTAGACAACAAAGTAACCAATGACTATGAACAAAAAATAGGTATCATTGATAAAGTCGTAGGACAATGGGTAAAAACTCAATGGGATGTAGCCAATGCTGAAGATTTATATAATGTAAAAACCCAAATCATAGGAGATTACATATATAGTACACAAGTACGGGATAAATCCTCTGGAAATATTGTGGTTTTTAGCAAAGATAATGGTATCACTTGGGAAAAATGGGCAAATACAGGTGTATGGAGTTATATTTCTGATTTTTATATTACCCCCTCTCACGAAGGTCTGAATGTGTATTTTAGTGTTGTATACAAAGTACCTATTGGAGGAACAAAAACTCCTAACCCTTTTATTAATAGTGGAAAAGAAATTTTTTACAAAGAAAATATTACTTTCAATAGAGTAATTTGTGATGATGAAATGAAAAATATCATTGTGGTCTCAATACATGGAGATGTCTATAAATCAACTAATGGGAAAGATTTTTATCCTATAAGAGAAGTTAATACAACCCGTCATCTTGTTGATTATCAATTTCTTGCTTTTAAAAGAGATGTAAACCATATATGGATTGGTGGATTGGATATCAAAAACGGAAATTACAAACCTAAAATACTATTCTGTAATGGTAATAATGAACAATGGACAGAATATGTATTTGAAAATGAATCCGATGGAAGTGGAAGGGCTGTCGATGTGAATTTCCCTACTAATCAAATAGGCTATTGTTTAATATCTGGATCAGTTAACAAAATATACAAGTCTACTGATGGGGGATATTCTTGGCAAAAATTACCTTTTGAAATTCCTATTGGTGTACGATCCTTAGCTTTTCAAGATGAAAATACAGGCTGGCAATCATTAGGCAAAGTTATCTATAAAACTACTGATGGAGGCAATACTTGGCAAAAAGAGTTTGAAGCCGAAAGCGATATCAAAAAACTTTACTATACTCAAAATGTGTTATACGCTTTTGCCGATGATGGCTTGCTATACCGTTACTACTTTAAATAGTGAATTTACAGGCTTAAAAGAAAACATCACTTTTTGCCTTAAAAACAAATTGGATATGGTTGTTTTTTGCCATTAGTAAAAGGCAAAAAACTAACTTTTTCGTCATTTGTAACTCGTATTTCGTAATTATTTCATATCTTTGCCTTTATAAACATTAAAATTGAATTATATGAAAAAATTTTTATTGATGGTAGCTGTCGCTTTTTCAGCCGCTACCTACGCACAAACCGAAAAAGGAAACTGGATGGTAGGTTCTGATTTATCTTTTTCTTATGAGTCTACAAAATTAACAAGCTCTGAAAAACGTAATAACACTACTGTTGAAAGAGAAAGTACTACCAATACTTTTAAGTTCATTCCCAATGTGAACTATTTCGTGATCAACAACTTGGCTGTAGGTCTTGGTTTAGAATACCGACACGAAAAAACAAAAGGAGCTTCAGATGCTACCAACACTTTTGCTATAGCCCCTAATGCTCATTATTACTTCCCTATTGGAGGTAAATTAGCCCCTTTTGTAGGTGCTAAAGTTGGACACGCTTGGCAGTCAGAAGGAAGCAGTGACAGCCAAAAATCAAGAGGTTTTCTCTTTGGATTAAAAGGTGGTATCGCTTACTTTGTAAACGAAGGTGCTGCTCTTACAGGTTATGTAGGCTATGACTATATGAACCTTAAGGAAAAAGTAAACACTAATAATTCCGAAAAATTCGGTAAATTCGGTGTTGGTATTGGTGTTGCTCTATTCTTCTAAAAACCATAAAGACTGTCCGAAAAGTCTAAAATTTGATTTTACATCGCTATACTTTGCCAAAGTTTCCTGCCCGTGCGGCTCGCACCTTTGGCAAAGTTGATTACTCCGATAATCAATCGCTTTTGCGGTATGCTATGTAGGAAAGCCAGCGATAGCTGGGTATGTGCTGCAAACGCCCATTACAAAAAAACTTTTCGGACAGTTCTAAAAAATAAAACAAAATGGAAACAGATGTATCAATAATAAATTATACCCCAGAAATTGAGATAGATAAACTATCTGATAATTTCTCAATTGAAAATTCTCTTTTTCAAGAAGATCATAACGGACTAACACCAGAAGATCACTACTACATCAAGCTCGCCTTAGAAGATGTTGAAAAAAAAACGGGTTGTAGATAGTTCAACACTTTGGAAATCTATAGACCAATGGTTTGAAAGTGATAAAAATTATGATTTAGTTCAATCAACTAACAAACTATACGGCTCGCAACTTTGGCAAAGTTGATTACTCCGATAATCAATCGCTTTTGCATCATAAACTTTGTCAAAGTCCCAAAACTTTGACAAAGTCTATAAATCTGATAATCAATCACTTTTAGAGTATGTTGTGTAGGGGCGTTTTGCAAACGCCCACATAAATAAAACTTTTTGGACACCCTCATCACAAACACCCATTGTAAATGCTCATTGCAAACACCCACTATAAACTCCTATTATAACCACCCAAACAAAAAAACTTTTCGGACAGTTTTATTAAGTAGCAAAATATTTTTGCACTTCACAATATTATTCCTACCTTTGCACCGTAGAAAAATTGATACTATAAAATTGAGTACAAGCCTCTTCCATACCGAAGAGGCTTTTTTAAAATATGAACAATCACTGGTTAGAACGTACTGAACTATTAATCAAACAGCAAGGTATCAACACCTTGCAAAAAGCACATATACTCATTGTAGGCTTAGGAGGCGTTGGCTCTTTTGCCGCCGAATTTATAGCCCGCGCAGGCGTAGGATCCCTCACTATCGTCGATGGTGATTGCGTCTCTCTATCTAATATCAATAGGCAGCTGCCTGCCCTTCACTCCACCGTAGGCAAAAACAAAACCGAGGTAATGGCTGCCCGACTTTTAGACATCAACCCCCAACTCAACCTTACTGTAATACACGAATTCCTCACCCCCGAACGCGCTACCGAAATCGTAACCCCTCAGTTCGATTATGTAATCGATTGTATCGATAGCATCACCCCCAAGCTCAACCTCATCCTCTCTGCCAAACGCCAACGCGTGCGTTTAGTAAGCTGTATGGGAGCAGGAGGAGCCACCGATGTATCCCAAATAAAAGTAGCCGACCTGATGAAAACCTATAACTGCCCATTAGCAAAGTTTATCCGCAAACGCCTGAAAAACGAGCGCATCCATTCAGGTATTAAAGCTGTATTCTCTTCCGAAATCGTTTCCAAAGACACTATGCAGCGCACCGAAGGCCTCGACTACAAAAAATCATTCTACGGCACCATTAGTTTTATGCCCGCCGCTTTTGGCTTACACGCTGCCGCCACCGCCATCAATTATCTATTAAAAAGACCCTCAACCTCCTAACCCCTGACACCTAACCCCTGACACCTGACCCCT